>CBIHRH010000113.1:0-10344 GCA_966212365.1 uncultured Emticicia sp.
AACCATTACTGGGAGTGCATTCTGTTTGTTGGGATGAAGCGCAGAAAATATCAGGAAAAGACCCTGATTTTCATCGAAGAGATTTATGGGAGGCCATAGAAAATGGCGCCTTTCCAGAATGGGAATTAGGCCTGCAAATTGTATCCGAAGAAGATGAATTCAAATTTGAGTTTGACCTTTTAGACCCAACTAAGATTATTCCGGAAGAATTAGTGCATGTAAAACGTATAGGCAAGATGGTTCTGAATCGTAACCCGGATAATTTCTTTGCCGAAACTGAGCAGGCAGCTTTTCATGTAGGTAATATTGTATCAGGGATAGATTTCACAAACGACCCTTTATTACAAGGACGTTTGTTCTCTTACACAGATACGCAATTAATTCGTTTAGGAGGGCCCAATTTCCATGAGATTCCAATCAACCGCCCCATTGCGCCTGTGCACAACAATCAGCGTGATGGCTATATGCGGCAAACTATTAATAAGGGAGTAAGCAGTTATAATCCTAATAGCATCGGTGGCGGTTGCCCTTTTCAGGCAAAAGCAATGGAAGGCGGCTTTGTGAGTCATACTGAAAGAATTGATGGCAAAAAAATACGTAATAGAAGTAAAAGTTTTTTTGACCATTTCAGTCAGGCAAAATTATTCTACGATAGCCAGTCGGAAGCAGAAAAATTACATTTAATAAAAGCTCTGCGTTTTGAATTAGGCAAGGTAAATAGAGTAGAGATAAAGAAAAGAATGCTGGGGATACTGAGTCAGGTAGACATCTTACTGGCTGAAAAAGTAGCTGAAGGGCTAGGGCTGAGCGTACCTGAAAAACCGGAGTATCCGATGAACCATAGTTTTCCGGCTGATGCCAATAAAGATGATTACCAGCCTATTATGGTAGAGCAGGCCTTAGCTGCTTCTGAAGCATTAAGCATGGCTAATACGGTTAAAAATAGTATAAGGTCTCGTAAAATTGCTTTTCTGGCAGCCAATGGCGTAGATGGCAATTCAGTGAAAGAAATGAAAAAAGCACTTGAAGCTGAGGGAGCAAGTGTGAAGATTGTTGCACCCCATGGTGGAGTTTTAAAAACCACTGATGACAAAAGCATAATAGTTGATCAGAGTTTATTAACGAGCGCTTCTGTTATTTTCGATGCTGTTTTTGTACCATCCGGCGATGCCAGTATAGCTCTTTTAGCTACTGAAGCCGATGCCTTGCACTTTATCAATGAGGCGTATAAACATTGTAAAGCCATAGCACTTGGTGGTTCTGCAGTTCAGTTATTAGAAAGTTCATTTATAAAAATCAAGGATGGAGAACCAGGAATTTTAATTGACCCGACTCCACAAAAATTCATTGAAGCCATAGCTCAGCATCGCTTCTGGGAAAGAGAGAAAAAAGATAGTGTACCCGCTTAATAAATCCTTAAAGCAAAGAGAGGCATTATATGTAGAATTACACTGCCCAAAAAAAGTCAGACATAAATTTGGGGGCAGTGTAATTCTGAGATACTCTTTCTTTACTCCGTTCATAATTAGATATTAAATAATGTGTTACAACAAAAGACATGTTTGTAAGCAAAGGCTCTGTTATGAAGTAGACTAAAATTAGTCACTCAAAACATAATAAATAGAAAAATAAACCTTAGAAAACCTTATTCCTGAGCCGCCTCTTCATTAATATAAGTTTCAGCTAATTCAGTCAGTTTTTTATCAGCTATGCCTTCTTCATCAAGAATCGCTTGCAATACCTCAGCAGCCTCTTCATAACCCAATATACGTGCTACGCTTCTTAAGCTTCCGTAAGAACCTATTTCATAGTGTTCTACTTTTTGAGCAGCCATAATAAGCGCACAATCACGTACAGATGTTCCTTTCTCTGTAAATTCTATGGCTTCCTGTCCTTCTGTAATCAGCCCTCCCATTGCCGGACAATGTTGGGCTTGTGCTTTTTCACCAATGATTCCGAAAACTCGCTCAACTTTTGACACATGGCCTTCTGTTTCAGACAAATGAGATTCAAAAGCCTCTCTTAAGGCTTCAGAATTTGCGGCTTTTGTCAGTTTAGGTAATGCTTTTGTCAGATGTTTTTCCGCCCAATAAATGTCTTTAAGGCCATCGACAAATAACTTTTTTAATTTTTCCCCATCGTGTTCTGACAACATATTTGAGAGACTTGATTTCTTGCTTTTCATTTAGTTTATGAGATTTAGTATAATTTGACCCGTTTATTAAACAAAAAACCTTATCCTGGCTATCCCAAATGATTTTCGGTTTTTTTAATGGACAAAAAATTAGAATAATATTAATTAGATCTGTTTGGTGAGTAATAAATTCTACAGGCATAAATGGTCTGATTTTTTAGCGTATAAACAGACAAGGTTACATAAAATATATTGCCAATGAAAAAGGCATCTTTTTTAAAGAAAAATGGGCTTTCACTCGCACTCTTAATTATATTTTTGTTGTTCTGGATAGGGCAAGCTTTTACTGGTTGGCACGTGTATAACGAAGAGTTGATTGAGGAAAATGCTTCCCCTGTTTCGTTTCCCGCATATCTGGAGAGCGGTCATTTTCTGTCGGCTACATTCGAAAACTGGGAAAGTGAATTTCTGCAGATGTTTGTTTTTGTAGTATTCAGTATATTTCTTTATCAGATAGGTTCGCCGGAGTCTAAAGAATTAGATACAGAGGAGGTCGTAGATGAACTTCCGAATCCGCGTAAGAGTCCACATTGGATGGTACAGAAAGGAGGCATATTTTTATGGATATACGCCAATTCGTTGAGTATTATCTTGTTTTTGTTTTTCCTATGCTCATTTGCTGCACATAGTTTTGGTTCTTATCGCTATCATGAAAAACAGGAAATGTTGAAAAGTCAGACACCCAAACCCTTCTGGGAGTATATTGCCAGCAGCAATTTCTGGTTCGAATCTTTTCAGAACTGGCAAAGCGAATTCATGGCAGTCTTTGTCATTGTCTATTTTACTGTATTCCTACGCCAACAAGGCTCTTCTCAATCTAAAAGAGTCGATGCTTTAGATTCAGAGTATGAATAATTATGAATAATATGGAGAGAAAAGCTTTCAAGAAGAATATTAATCACTTTAAAAAACTTTCACAGTACTTCAGAAACCTCAATCCAAAATTGCAATTCACCTCGACAAGAAGCAGATTTCACAATAAACCCCTCATTATAAGTCTTTTCTATGAAAAATTCTAAAGGCTGTCAATACTGGTGCTGCTATCCACAGAAATAACAGGGAGATAGCTGTAATAATCCCGGTATTTGAGTTGAAGAATTGCTGAAAGATGGCTCCTGTTACGCCTAACAATGCTGAAATATCGAGTTTCATCAGCACTAAAATACGGGCTAAGTCTGATGGATTAAGGGCCGTGAAAAACAGGGAGGCTTTTTCGAGCGGGTAGTCACTGAATGATAAAAGGGCTGTCAGTACAAGGCCGTCATACACAATGCTGAAATAAAACCAGATGCCTAACGAAATACCAATGCCCTTGGCTTTGTCTTTGGTAATAGCCGAAGCCATAAATGCCAGCGATACAAAAACAAGGGTAAGAAGCAAACCACAGAAGACCAATGTCAGGCCGCTGGCGGAACCTTCAAAAATATACACAGGCAGGCCAATCCCTATCAAAAAAGCCAGGCATAGGGCAATACAAACACCCAGATATTGGCTAAAGAAAATGGTTCTACGGCTGATAGGCTGCGCAGAAAGCAGTTCTAAAAACTCATACGAATTATAAAAATGAATGGTGGTAAAGATAATACTTACCAGCGGTACCACCATCAGAATGATGTTCAGCATACTTAAAAGCCCTTTGTTGGGGTCGGCTTCAAAGCCAAAGAAGGCAAGGCTGATTAGTAGTAATAGAAGCGTATAGCTAAGTACGAATCGGTTTCGGACAATATCGTAAACGACATATTTAATGACCTTATTCATGATTTTTCTTGTATTTTCTTTCTGATAATTAATAGGGCAACTGTAAGGAGATATCCGACAAAACTAAGACCGTTGAACAGACCTCCTAATTTGCGGAGTTCATAGCCCTCAAAGAGGTCGCTGTATATTCTTATAAACAAACTAACGTGCAAGGCTATAAGCCAGAGATACATAATAGGATGAAAAGGGGTCACTTTTATCTGCAATAAACCCGGAAAAATAATAGGTGCATGTGCTAAAACCATACTAAGCACAAAGCCCACAAAAAAAGCATGGAGCAGGGCGTCGTACAGATAAGGGTTATCAGATTTGATTAATCCGAGGCATCCTGTAATAAAAAGCCAGATATAAGCTCCGATAAGTGCGGTACCCAGAAATTTATAATGCTCTGCTTTTCTGATATTGATAATGGCGATATCGTTTCTTAAGAGCCACTGGGCTACGCCCCATAAGCAAAGGCTTACTACCACCGCAAACCCGAAATGATAAAGAAACGAACTGATAATAAGCATACCCAACCAAACATACAGTTCTATGACTGCTTTTCGGGATACGGGTAGAAATCTTGTCAGGTTCAGTCTTTCACCAACGATTGTAAGTAGAAAAAACAGTAACCAACCTGCAAACGACATGGGGTAAGAATGTGTAAAAATAAAAATGGTAAAGGCTACAATCTGAAAGAAAGCACCTATCAGCATTAAAAGATCGCCTTTGAGTTTGTAGGTCTTATAATTTTGGAAACAGATCACCTGATAACCGACACTACCTGTTAATAAGGCAAGAAATGCTGATTGGCTTTGATGGAAAATGAGAAAAAACAGACTTGATACCATGAGCAAGGGAATAAGCCATACCCATCTGTTTTTTAAAACAGATACCCTTTCTACACTGATAAGCGTGCCTAAAAATGAACCCGCCATCAGGATTCCGTGATGAGGTATGGGTAAACTGCCTGATACCGGAAATGCCCAACCGATTCGGATAAAACCAATGTACATTCCGGTCAGCATTGAAAGCAGCGCTAAGGGTAATATAATATAAGTCAGGTTTCTCATATTAGAGCCGCTTGTTTTGGATAAACTTTAGTTTTTTTTTGCATCAGTAGGGCAATTATTTTATTCAGTTTCGATTCGCCCGTTTCTTCTTTTAGGCTTTCTAAAGATTTGAAAAACTGAAGCTGTCCTTCCTGTATATATAGAATATGTGTGGCAAGTTCCTCCAGATCTGAAAGGATATGTGAAGTAATAATCACGAGCTTGCCTTTCTGATTTTCCTTGTGGATTTTTTCTTTCAGAATCTCACAGGCCAGAGGGTCTAAGCCAGCAGTGGGCTCATCTAAAATCAGAATACAGGGATTGAACAAAAAGGCCAGTGCCGCACTTACTTTCTGCTTTGTTCCACCAGATAGAGTTCCCAATGGCTTTTCAAAAATATCTTTTAACTGAAAAGCCTCTATCATTTCTTCATCTACTGCCAGGTTATGTTTTTTATCTGCCCTGATATCAGTCATCATCTCGAACAATTGTCGTATCCTGAGATTCGGCGGGTAATGGCCTATCTGTGGCATATAGCCAATTTTTGAACGATAGGTGTAATCGTTTCTGGTATCCCGGCTATCTACATAAATTTCTCCACTATCAGGGATAACCATTCCAAGCAGGCTTTTGATAAGTGTTGTTTTGCCTGACCCATTAGGCCCTATAATTGCCACAGATTGTCCATTTTCTAAACTGACGTTCACATTTTGCAATACCTTCAGTTTACCAAACGATTTATTAATATTATTGAAAAGTATCATGGTATTAAGCTATTATAGAATGAGCCGCCCCTTTAAATGGTGCTATTTTTACAGGTTTCATGGCTGGTTTTTCGTCTTTCAGGTTCTCGGGTGTCAGGCTCGGAATTATCTTCTCTATTTTATCAAGCAGTGTGGCGGTAAAACTTCTGAGCAACATCATGGCCTGAGGTACACGTTCAATAAGTGTTGAAAATAAACTGACTGGTCTATAGGCAATATCTCCGATGCCGTCTCTGTTCAAATCGTATCCTTCATATTTATCCCAGTAGTTATGCAAAACTTCGTTATAGACCGAATTGCCATTGGTGGCTATATCAAATGTATTGGCCAGAAAATTATTGGTGGTAATCCGGTTATCATCACAGTTGGCCTGTATCCGCATGGCAATTCCGTTTTTAGAAAATTCATTCTGTACAAAGGCAGTCCTGCTGCATCCTTCCATATAGATGCCGACTGTATTTGATACAAACAGATTATGTTCAATATGGCTATCTGAAATATCTTTCAATAAAATACCGTATGCCGCGCCACCCCAGTTGTCTCTGAAAATATTGTTTTTCATTGTAACCCGTTTGGTGTACATTACGGCTACCCCGGCGCCGTTTTTTACGAACTGATTAAATTCGTAGGTATTGTTATGCGAAAACATAAAGTGCAGACCATATCGGATATTCAGTGTTGAGTAATTATTACGAATCAATGAATTAGTGACAAACTCGAAATAAATACCATCACGATGCCCTTCTACCGAATTATTTTCGATGAGTATGCTATCGCATTTCCAGGCATGAATGCCATTTCCTGTGGTTTGTTCTTCTTTGGGCTGGCCAACAACCCGGTTATTAGCTACTTTAGCTTTAGTACAGGCCGAAAGATAAACCCCAAAATAACAGTTCCTGAAACGGTTGTTCTCAATCACTACATTTTCAGATTCCAGAACCTTAACCCCTGCCCAGTCTATAGAACTGGTTTCACCTACATTCTGAAACTCAATACCTTTTATCTGTGTGCCTGATGCTTTTATGGTAAGTATCTCGCCTTTGAATTGAGCATCTAATACCGGGAAATCCTTGCCGATAAGCACAAGCGGTTTGTCGATAATAATATTTTTCGGTTTATAGTGCCCTTTCAGAATCAGGATAGTGTCTCCGGCAGAGGCTTTTCCGATGCTCTCATACAGACGGGCCACCGAATTGACCAGGTAGGTTTTAGCAAAAGCCCAGTTGGTGATAAAAAGGAGTATGCAGGTTAAGAATCGCATAATTGTGAATGATTAATGGCTGAATTTTTCCAATACCTGCTTCCACGATAAAATCGTAATGCCCGGATTTTTCTTTTTTTCAGCCTCAATTGCTTTTATATCGGCAAAAGCTGCTAAATCGCCTCGCATGGGGCTTGTAAAGCCTTCGCCACCCACAAACGTGGCTTCCTGCACATCTATAAACTGATTGCTTCGTTTGAAATCATTTACTACCATAAAACTGTAATCGGCCTCGGTGGTCCGGGTAGATTTTATATATTTTACCAGGCAGCTTATATCATCAAATTTAAATGCCTTGCCTTTTTTGGTTACCAGTTCGCAGGCATATTCTTTTTCCATGATGGTCATTTTACACAGACTGCAATTATCCTGACCGTAGTTAATAGGTTCTGTCTGGCTCGAACAGCTCGACATAAAAACCAGTATAATGGCGGCAACGGCTAATATCTTTTTCATGCTTATTTATTGTATTTAAATTCGTAAAAAGTCACTCCGATGGTAATGATACCCAAGGCTACAAAAAACCAGCCGCCTGTGTCGGGTATAGAATAGGCGCCGAAATTCAGTAATTCCTTATAACCCAATAAGGGTGGCTGATACGACATGCCCGGTACTTTAATAGCTGCATCAGGGCTTAGGTTATGCCCGTATTCATAGCCCCATTTCCAGAAATCATATAGGGCAACAATTCCGCCGATAATAAGCGCCGATAAAAAAGCGACTAATACCCGCTTGTTTTTCAGGACGGCTGTGAGCAATCCAAAAGCCAGATAAAAGCCTACGAAATAGGGTAATACCTTAAACTCTGGGAACATCTCTTCTTTGATATGCGCCATACCAATATAGTGATTCAGCCCGTTGATGATATCAACATCTCCCGAAAGACGGGTCAGCCAGATTTTCATTGAAAGCCCCTCCGGATATTGAGGAGCCCATAAATCTATCCGCCAGAGTGGCGTGAAATAAGTAATGAGTAATCCAAGCGATGCAATAATCAGTAAGGCCTGTGATATTTTTCGGAGAGGTTTCATATACTCTTTTTTAAGTCCCCCGCTCCGGTGAGCGGGGGACTATGATGAGGTATTTGTTTATTTTTTTGCCACTTTCTTTTCGGCTTCAGCTACCGGGTTTTTACCCGTACTCCAAGTGAGTGGCACATTGCTACCTGCTGGAGATACACGTACGTAGCCCTGCATTTCCTGATGGAGTGCTGAACAGAAGTCGGTGCAATACATTGGTGTTACCCCGACTTTGGTGGGGGTCCATTTAAGTGTCTGCGTTTCGCCCGGCATGATCAGCAACTCTGCTGTTTGTGCACCCCTGATGGCAAAACCGTGTGGTACGTCCCAGTCCTGCTCAAGATTAGTAAGGTGGAAGTACACCACATCACCCATTTTTATCCCTTCAATATTATCAGGCGTGAAGTGTGAACGGATGGTGGTCATGTACACATGCACCTCATTTCCTTTTCTCACCACTTTTGTTTCTTTTTCGCCTTTGGCTGCATAAGGGTGATTGTTCTCTTCAATTTTGAAGATTTTAAGAGAGTTTTTCTCAATCAGACTGGCAGGAATAGACTCTGCGTAGTGAGGCTCTCCGGTAGTAGGGAAGTCGAGCAGGAGTTTCATTTTCTCACCTGAAATATCATAAATCTGTGCCGATTGTGTTAGCTCAGGGCCAGTTGGCAGATAACGGTCTTTGGTGATTTTGTTGTATGCCACTACATATTTGCCCCATGGTTTAGCAGTTGGCCCGCCTGGTATACTCAAGTGACCTACTGAATAATAGGTAGGCACACGGTCAATAACTTCTAATTTTTCGATATTCCAACGCACTAATTCTGATGACACAAAGAATGAAGTAATGGCATTGCCCTTGCCGTCAAACTCGGTATGGAGCGGTCCAAGACCTGGTTTTTTCACTTCTCCATGTAGCACAGCTTCGTATTTCAAAACAGGAATCCCATCAAAATCACCATCAAAGGTTTTGGCGGCAATAGCTTTCTGCATCTTGTCGAAAGAGAAAACCGGAATAACGGCAGCCAGTTTGCCAGAACCCACAATGTATTGTCCGGTTGGGTCAACATCACATCCATGTGGCGATTTCGGACAAGGGATAAAATACAGCATATCAGGGCATTCTTTAGGGTCGAGTGTCATTACTTCATTTATAATGGTAGAAGTAGCCGAATGAACTTTATCATCATATACATTATGTGCATATTTAGCTGCTTCTTTTTTGCCTTTGCCCTGAGCCAGATATTGCTCGGCTTTTTTCCAGTTTACAGCCAGAATAAAGTCTTTATCTTTTTGTGAAGCGTTTACCTCTAATAATGAATTGGCCTGCTCGGTATTATAGGTTGAGAAGAAGAACCAGTCAGCTGACTTTCCTTTTCCGGCTCTTGCCAGGTCAAAGCTTACGCCCGGTGTTTTCAGCTGGAAACCGATGCCCATCCGTCCGGTGGTTTTATCAATGCTCACAAAGCTTATATAACCTTTGAAGTTTTGTTTGAACGAACTGATAGGTACATCGGCTTTATCATCAGGCGGAACAGAAAAACGCGTACCTGCTACGGCATATTCAGTATTGGCTGTAATAAATGGCGACGAGTGATTACCGCCCGAGTTTGGCAACTCAATAATCTCTTCAGTTCTGAATGTTTTCAGACTGACACGGGCAATACGAGGGGTATTATTCCCATTGATAAATGCCCAGCGGCCATCATGTTCTGAATTGGTGGTTGAAAGCGCCACATGGTGGGAGTCATCCCAGGGTACAAATCCATGCGAGGTGTTCAGCATAGGTTTGGTTTCTTCACTAAAGCCATAGCCACTTTCGGGACTTTGCGAGAATACCGGAATAACCCTGAATGTACGCCCTGACGGGAGCCCGACTACTGAAAGCTGACCATTGAAACCCCCTGAAACTATATTATAAAATTCGTCGTGGGTACCAGGCGCAACATATACTTTCTGTGCGGCATCTCCGGCCAGTTCAGAATTTCCTCCTGCGGTACCTTTGGGTTTACACCCTATTTGAGAAAAAGCTATTACAGCAATAGCCAGGCTTCCTAATACATATTTTGTTTTCATATTGTTCGTTTATTTTATTTTTCGCCGTCGTTTTTACGCATCATTTCAATGATACTGCGGGCTTCTTTTTCACTGATATTCTGGTTTGGCATTCGCACTAAACATTGCTCAAGCAGTTTTTGCGCTTCGGCATCTTCTGCCAGCATCATGTCTACGTTAGTAATCATATTCATGATCCAGACAGGCGTGCGTCTTTTGGTGACTCCTGCCCAGCCCGGGCCAACCAGACGTTCTTCATTAA
>CBIHRH010000114.1:0-10315 GCA_966212365.1 uncultured Emticicia sp.
TGGTTTCTTTCTACTATCGTAGAAACTTTCGGAATTTTGCATCATGAACACCAATATAATCATACTGTAATAACTTAAACCCAAAATCCCTTATGTTTGGCTTAGAAACCGACATTTTTCTCTTACTCTCTTTCTGCCTTCTGGCGGCCTGTGCATTCGAATTCATTAATGGTTTCCACGATACTGCCAACGCTGTTGCCACTGTTATTTATACCAACTCATTAAAACCCACGCAAGCGGTGGTTTGGTCGGGTTTAATCAACTTTGTTGGGGTAGTAACAGGCGGTGTAGGTGTAGGTATGAGTATAGTAAACTTACTACCGGTTGAATTATTAATCGACCAGAATGTGTATCATAGTATAGCTATGGTACTGGCCTTATTGTTCAGTGCCATTATCTGGAACTTCGGAACCTGGTATTTTGGTATTCCGGCTTCCAGTTCGCATACATTAATCGGTGCTATTTTAGGGGTTGGCTTAGGCTATGCCCTCTTGCCTGATAATACAGCAGGGGTAGCAGCCGTTAACTGGGATAAAGCCAAAGAAATATTCTACGCTTTGTTCTTATCACCTCTGGTAGGCTTTAGCTTGGCAGTTATCCTGATGTTTACGCTCCGCAGAGTCTTGAATAAAGACATCAGAAAACAGATATTCGACGAACCAAAGAAAAACGAAGAGCCGCCTTTCTGGGTAAGGGCTATTCTGATAACTACCTGTACACTGGTAAGTTTCTTCCATGGCCGTAATGACGGACAAAAAGGAATCGGCCTGGTAATGCTGATTCTGATTGGTATCCTTCCGGCTTACTTCGCTATCAATAACACGATTGACTTCGATAAAATCAAGCCGGATTTAGCAACTATCTCTCAAAAAGTGGCTTTGATTGATACTACCAAGACTTCAGATGTTGAAAAGGCCAGAATCGCCAAAATCAAAGAAAGTGTAGTTTTTCTTAATGCTTTGGCTGATAGCAATAAAGTAAGTAAAGCAAATGCGCTGGATGCCCGCAAAGCCCTGCTTACTATTAGTGGCAATACCAAGAAGCTGGTAGAAGATACAGACGTTATTCTCAGCGCCGCTGATAAAAATGCTTTGAAAGCTGCAGCCGTGCAGGAAGAAAAAGGTATCAGAAAATATACCGACCACGCACCAATGTGGGTAATCCTGATGATCTCGATGTCGTTAGGTTTAGGAACGATGATTGGCTGGAAAAGAATTGTGGTAACTGTGGGTGAGAAAATCGGTAAATCTCACCTGACTTATGCACAAGGTGCTTCGGCTGAGTTGGTAGCCGCTGCTACTATAGGAATGGCCTCATGGTTTAAATTACCTGTAAGTACTACTCACTCGCTATCGTCGGGTATTGCAGGTACAATGGTTGCCAGTAAAGGTATCAAGAACTTACAATCTGGTACTATCAAAAATATCGCTTTGGCCTGGGTGCTTACCTTACCTGTAGCAATTATTCTTTCTGCTACTTTGTTCCTGTTCTTCCGTTGGATATTATAGTGATGGCGAATGAAGTAAGGAGAATGGAAAAAGGAAGAGGTCTCGTCTTTTAACTCAATTCACCTATTGTTTATTAAAGGTTTTGGACTAGGCTCTTCTCTATTCCAAAATCTTTTGCATTTAGCAGAATTGTCTCAATTTTGCACCAATTTTTTATTAACACCAAATATGAAACTTCTTTCAAATGCTCTTTGCAGAGCAGCTATATTCGGCTTTTTATGCTGTTTCACGGTATCTCTATCTTTTGCACAAGACCATGGGTCTTTGACAGAGATTGATACAACGACCGCTCGTAAACTGCTTGCAACACTCAAAAAATACGAATTTGTAGGTATCAGTGGCTATATTCAGCCACAATTTCAATGGATACAGACCAGAGGGGCCAAGAACTTTAATGGAGGTGATTTTCAGCCCAATGCCAGCAATCGCTTTATGCTCCGTCGGGGTCGCATCCGCTTCGACTATGCGCGCTTTTTCTAAAATGGTATGCCTAAACGATATTTTATCTTTCAGTTTGATGGCACTGAAAGAGGTATTTTTATCAGAGATTTCTGGGGACGTATCTACGAAAATAAATTCAAATCTTTTTACCTGACTACAGGGATGTTTGCCCGACCTTTTGGTTTTGAAGTAGGCTATGGCTCACCAGACCGTGAATCGCCGGAGCGTGGTAGAATGTCACAGATTCTGATGAAAGTAGAGCGTGATTTTGGTTTTATGGGAAGCTATGAGCCACGCACAAAAACCAATTTTCTGAAATATATCAAGTTTGATTTAGGGTTATTCAATGGGCAAGGTGTCAATACTGTAGCTGATTTTGATAATCATAAAGATGTTATCTCAAGGCTTTCGTTGAAGCATTTTAACCTGGCTCCTAAACTGATTGTGAGTGGTAGTGTGTCGGCTCTTCTGGGAGGTATGGAGCAGTTTACGAATAAGATTTACCGCATGGATGAGTCAAACATTCATTTTACCGTAGATTCCTCCATGAGTAATGTAGGCAAAATTGCCCCAAGAAATTATTATGGAGCCGATATACAAATCAGAATTCCTAACCGCGTGGGAGAAACGGAGTTCAGGGCAGAGTATATCAGAGGTACGCAAACAGCTATACAGAGTACTACAGAAACACCTGCGATAATCCCATTAGAGAACGGCAAACTAGCGCCACTATATATCCGTAATTTTGATGGAGCCTATTTCTACTATCTTCAACACTTAGGCAGCAAAAAACACCAGTTGGTGGTAAAATACGATTGGTATGACCCCAACAAAAGCGTAAAAGGCAAACAAATCGGACAAGGCTTTACAGGCGCTGATGTGCGTTTTAATACCTTTGGTCTCGGCTATCTGACTTATATTTACGAAAATGTCCGTCTGATGCTCTGGTACGAAATGCCACAGAATGAGAAAACTTCTCTGGCGGATTATTCTAAGGATTTGAAGGATAATAATTTTACTTGCCGGGTGCAGTATAGGTTTTAATGTGGTTTGATGCGGCTGAATCGAATCGGTATTAAAATCCCGTAGGGATTTAGATTAAATTGAAAGATGCTTCTACTAAAATTCAAACTATTTATGTCCTATATGTCTATCTTAGAGCCCCCTATAGGTTACCTCTGAGTCTTCTTGCTTTTTAACTGTGATACCCATTGGCAGTTGTTTCGCAACTTTTCTTTTGAAAATCGTATTGAAATTACGGGTATGCTGAAGGCTTACGCCGTTTACTGTCACGTTTGTGTTGAAGTTGTAGAAATAGTTTGGTACGTTGCGGCTATAGGCTTTCAAACGCCAGCTGCCTTCTTCGTTCAGTAACCACTCTACCTCTCCCCCATAAAAATAGTTCCCGGCTGTTTGTTCCGGATTTTGCAGAATGGTATTATTCACACTCAGTTTCAAACGGTTATTACTGAAACGATACGAGAAATTGAATTGCATATTATTAAACAAACTCTGACGAACATTACTCATTGCACCCAATTGCACCCCGATTTCAAGATTAGGGTCTATTTTAGAAGCAATTGTCCCCAATTGATTGGTCAGTAGGCTACTTACATTGTCTAAAAGTAATTGTGAATCAACGGCATCTTTAAAGCTATTATCCGAGAATAATCTATTGAATGCCGCCACCCCTACAAAGTTGTTGGATAGTAATTGTTCGTCGTTCCGAAGTCTTTGTTCAAATGCAATTACCTGTGGTTGAAGATTCAATGGCACCCTACGTTGGTCGAATTTAATATCGTATTTAATGGTAGGCTTCATTAATTTATCTGTCAGTATTACATAAGCACTTACCGGATAAGTCGCTTTTAATTCTGAGCTATTGGTACTTGAGGCTATCCCGTCTGGTATAAATACATTAGCCGTTACAATAGCACTAATACTAATATCTGCATCATAAGGGTCGCCAGACCAACGAATCCAGCTGCCATCGGCAATATCAAATTTCCTTACCCGTGATATGTTCTGCAAGCTGAAATCATACTTTCCGCTTCTGATGGTATAGGGGCCTGTCATACTGAATCCACCACGTGTATCATACTCAATACTGATTCGCCCGTTTCCTACAGCTGTCAGCTGGTCTTTATTGATACGGTCAAAGATGACTATACATTCGGCATCAGGGGTAATCGTAAAGTTAAATGCCATGCTCAGGCTACCAGACTCTTCATTGGCCAGAGAGTCTTTCTTAACCTCTTTTTTAGCTTCCTGCGTATTTCTGGTGACAAATGTGATACCCTCTTCTTCGGTATTTACATAGGTTGCTCCATCTAAAGGAATAGTAATCTGGGTTCCCTTTTTACTGGTCAGGTTACCTGTAATGGTTACATTTTTCAAACTTCCGGTAATGTGTAAATCACCGGTAGCAACACCTATTCCGTAGAAATCCTCATTGTTTTTGATGGTGGTATTCATGATTTTGAAACCATCGCGACCACGCATATAGGCATGCAGACCTAACATGAAGTTGCCGCCTCCACCATTAAAAATACCACCAGCCAGTTCAGCTTCATTACCGACGGCGTCACGTACTTTAAAGCCTTTTTGTGCCACAAAACCTTCTTCGTTAAAATTGATTTTATCATCAAAATACAAAGGGGTATTTAATTCATTTACAACCAGACTACCTTTCTCAACAGATACGCTCCCCCTGATAACCGGGTCGCCGGGTGTGCCTCTGATGGTAAGTGTACCAGAGCCATAACCTCCTACATTAGAGAAAATATCATCCACAAACGACTGGAAAATTTCAAGATTGGCTCTATTGAGATTAGCTTTCAGATTGAGTGGGTCGTAGTCATCTTTCGGGTCATAAGTACCTGATATGCGGAATATCTCATTATTAATCCTGATAACATTACCGTAGATATTGAGTTTCTGGGTCAGGTTATCCCAAAGCACTTCTCCTGCTATGTCTCCTACCAGACTATTTTTGTACACCAATTCATTAATACCAAACTGACTTGTAATGATGCCATCACTATAAACATCTTTTAACATCATTTTACCATTAACGATGCCTTTCAAATCAACATTGGAAAGGGGTTGAAGGGTTTTCAGGTCGAAATCCTGTACATTAATATACGCTTCTTTCAGGCTATCCCTTGATAAATAGCCATTCATGGAGATACTCTGATTTTTGTTGGCTATGGATACATCCTGAAAACAAATATCAGACTGATAGAGATTAATCAGATTATTCTGAGCCACCTGCCAGGTTTCACCCAGTAGATCCAGTTTGGTATTCCGGTGATTAAAGTTGACGTCTATCTCATCATTCAGGAAAGTCAATTGCCCGAATACCTGTGCTTTATTTGAACTCTTCTGCTGTTTGATTTTCGCATCAAATTCAATCACATTGGCTTGTCCCCATACGCCGTTTACTTCCAGTTTTTCGGTGGGCGCCATATCTCCCAACTTCTGCTTATCTGAATTAAATACCAGCGAAGTCAGAATTTTTGGAGAGGTCACTTCTTTGGAAGTATTAAAGTCTAATTCATTATTATAAAAAGCAAAACTTCCGTGCCGCAGGGTATCAATCTTGCCACCCAATGAAAGCTCAACTGTATTTCTGATATTGAGTTGTCCGTTTAGCTCGGTATTTGGAGAAATAAACAGATTAGGATAGAAATAAGCAAAGAAAGGCTCTGACTTTTTGAACAAAACCTTATAATCCAGGTTGTATCTGGGTTGATAAGTATTAACCGATCGGTTCAAATAATAAGCCATCCGGGTAGCTTCGTCTTCTACAAAATACTGCGTATATTCCTTTGAAAAACGCGTGATATCGCTTATAACCTGGCTTGGTGTAAACTTGCCGGTCACATCAATATTAAAGAACTCGGAAAGGAGACTAACCCGGCGGGAACTGTCGTCTAAGGCTGAGGTAACAAACACTGAGTCAATACCCAGTTTCCGATTATCATACTGCAAAACTGTGTGAAGCAATTGCGCCTTTCCAATCCAGTTATCTAATTCATTGCCCTGGAAATCGAGTGTTATTTCTGAACGGAGTTTTACGTCGTTTCTGGCGTATCCCAATGCGCGCAGGTTAGCATTCTGAACAATGCCATGAATATCAAACTTATTTAATGCCTGAGCGAAATCCACCTTGCCCCCAATATTAAAAGTCAGGTTCGTATCTTTTACGCTGATACGTCCATCGAACAAAGACTGGCTCATAGCACCATCTACCTGAATATTCTTATAATCGTAACCATTGAACCAGATATGCTTCACAGTTCCGTCAAAATTTAACAGGGCATCTTTAATAGTCAGTCCTTTACCTTTTATTGCTCCATTAAAAGACATCTTTTGGAGCATTCCTTCTTCGTTCACCAGTTTGCCTAACTCCAGCTCTTCTACCATTAACGACCCTGTATAAGTAGGCAAAGCTTTGCCACCCGGAATCTTCATGGTGATATTTCCGGCGACCAATCCTATCTGAGATTTTATAAAGGCATCGGTCGTGAAGTCATTATATAGTCCTTTGAAAATTCCGGCAAAGGTGGTCAGGCCGAATTTCTGTACATGTTGCTGATACAAGGAATCGCCTACGTATTGGCGGGCATCAATAGCATCAATCTGTGAGGGTTTCCAGTTCAAATCCATCACTGCCTTCCGCAAATCAGGCATATTTTTGAAGGCAATTTCTCCGTCGAGATAGCTATTGGTGCCAAATTTCAGATTAAAGTTCCTGACCCTGAAATCATGTACAGTCCCACGGAAATCGCCATTGAGCAGGTAGTTTTCCCGGTATTCATACATATCAGTCGCAAACCTGCCAAGGTCTTGTGCATCAATTTCACAATCATTCAAATCTCCTATCATTTCAACTTTTTCGTTGAAATCGCTGAAATCTCTTGGGGTACGATAGTTGAAATGAACCGAACGCTTTAGGGTAGAATTATTAATCTTTGCATACAAATCATCGAACTTCATGTGCTGCCTTGAATAGAAAAACTGTGTATTCAGTTCCTTGATTTCGAGGTCGCTCCGGCGGTCTTTGCCTTTTAAATCGGTTAAGGCAAATTTGATGGTATCACCCTGAATGAAGAAATCTTTCAGCAGCCCCTGCACCCCGTTTACTGTGAAATTGTTATAATCAAACTCTTCTTTCGGGAAGCGAGGCTCTTCGGGGTCTTGAAGTGTAAATGTTCCTCCCTGAATATAGGCCTCATCAATCGTAAACGGAATATTATGCTCTATCCTGACCTTGGCTGTATCGGGCGTTGAAGTCAGGTCTTCAATTTTGGCTATCCATTTATCAATATTCAGATCGCCGTCGGGTTCGTAGATGAGTTTCACCCGGGGGTTGAGCACCATTACGTAGTCGAGGTTATTATCGAAAGTCAGAAAAGTGTTCCAGTCGAAGTTGAAATTGGTTTTTGAGTTAACGTAAAGCTCTTTTACAAAAATCATTTCGCGGTTTTTGTAGTCGTAAATGGTGACGTTCTCAAGGGTGATTTCATCAAACCAGGTAAGCTTGGCCTTTTCGATTTTTACTTTTGAACCCAGTTTTTCAGAGAGATATTCGGTAGCCCTTTGTAGCGCCATCGTTTGCACCACCGGAAGCTGCAGGGCATAAAACACAACCATTATTCCCATAAAAATTATGAAAATAAGATTAAGCAGGATTCTGGTTGATATTTTAACTGCCTGGCGCAAATACTTAAGCAAAAAAACAAAATAATTAACAAATCAATTAATTACTGAATTACCGATAGTAATTTTGTGTTTTACTAATGTTCACCGAATAAATTCGGTGGCTAAAATAACAAAGGAATGATTTTGCATTTATTTACCGGACTTAAGTCTGGTAATATGTAAAAAATACCTTTGTTTTCTTAGACGGCGACTTCAGTCGCTGGTACTTTTAAAAAACACAAAATTATACTCTTTAGTTTTGAATATATTAGCTATCGAATCTTCTTGTGACGAAACGTCAGCAGCTGTTATTTCTAACGGTAAAATCTACTCCAACATTGTAGCGGGGCAACTAATTCATGAGCGTTTTGGTGGTGTTGTACCAGAGTTGGCCTCGCGTGCGCACCAGCAACATATTTTGCCTGTAGTTGAAAGTGCTTTAGAAAAGGCAAAGGTAACAAAAAATCAGCTAAATGCCATAGCTTTTACCCGTGGACCGGGTCTTCTGGGCTCTTTGTTAGTAGGTACTTCCTTCGCCAAAGCCATGGCTCTTGGGCTCAATATTCCATTGATTGAGGTCAATCATATACAGGCGCACGTACTGGCACATTTTATTGATGAGCCTGCTCCATCGTTTCCATTTCTATGCCTGACTGTGAGTGGCGGACATACCCAGATTGTATTGGTGCGCGACCATCTGACAATGGAAGTAATAGGAGAAACACAGGACGATGCCGTGGGTGAAGCCTTTGATAAAACCGCCAAGCTTTTAGGTCTACCCTACCCGGGCGGTCCATTGGTAGATAAATATGCCCAGCAAGGCAATCCGGAAGCCTTCGAATTTCCATTGTCTGAAATGCCTAAATACAATTTTTCATTCAGTGGTATCAAGACCTCTATTTTGTATTTTTTAAAGGCAAATCAGGCTAAGAATCCGAATTTTATTGAAGAAAACATAGCTGATATTTGTGCCAGTGTGCAGCATACCCTTATCAAAATGTTGCTGCAAAAACTACGCCGGGCTGCCCGCGAACTGAATATTAAAGAAGTAGCCATTGCAGGTGGGGTATCGGCTAATTCGGGTTTAAGAAAGGCCTTGCAGGAATTAGGAGAGAAAGAAAAATGGAATGTATATATACCGCAATTTCAGTATTGCACTGATAATGCGGGAATGATTGCGATGGCTGCGCATTTTAAATATCTTAAAGGGGAATTTACCTCTCAGGAGGTGAGTCCGCTGCCACGGATGGATTGGTGAAAAAACAAGACCTATTCGTCGTGTCAGCGACTGAAGTCGCCGTCTAAGACAACAAAGGCGGACGCCGCGCGGAATAAGTATGTATGTAAGCCGGACTTAAGTCCGGCGATGTATGCAAATAAGACCATTGTTATTTTAGACGGCGACTTCAGTCGCTGACACGGGAATTAGAGTTTCCTAAACCCCATAAAAACGAAATAACCTCGCCGGATGACGAGGTTGTTTCGTTTTCCGTTTCAATCTTATTTATTAACCGCTACAACATTCTTCTTCCTAGTCTGGGCCACTCTTAAGACCTCCTGACCGATTTTTATGCCACATTTATTCCCTTCCTCACAACCTGAGCGGTAGTGAATACCACCATATAAACGACTGATACTTGCATTTAAAGCTGCTTCTCTGAATGAGCTGAATGATTTTACGCCATGTCCGTGTTTGTATTCTGTAGAATCAGTAAAGGCAACGTTATCGCCATGTATATAGCTCAGCACCTCTGCGGCGGCTGCAGAGATAGTGCTATGCCCACTGGTATATTCAGGGAAAGGGGGCGTTTGCAGGAACGGTTGCCATTTAGGGTCAACTTCGGCATTGATAACCGTTTCAGGGCGGACCTTAACACTACGGTATTTTTCTCTCCAGCAACTGATAAAACCATCTAACAAGGCGATCGAGTTTAATACATAACCTTCCACACTTTTCTGGAAAGAGGCTTTGGTTTTACGACAAACCGTTGTATGAATAGCCTCCCAGTGTCCGTTGGGTGTCATTTTTTTATTGGCAAACATCACGTGTCCCATTACATTCATCACAAACGGGTTATCATCCCAGAACCATGCCGTATTTTTTTGCTCTTCTGTCAGATTCTTGCCTAATTCGTATACTTCATTGGTTTCTTTCCAGAAAGCACTGTTTTTATCATGGTTGTATAGCGGTGGTGGTGGCGCAGGGAATTGCCCTGCCGAATCTAAAGCAAAGGCACGAATTTTATTCCATTCAGGCTCACAGGCATCAGCATAAGCCGGCGGGGTTGGTACCCATGTACCCGGCAAATTGGTTACAGTAAAGCGGATACCACGTGTTTGTTTATATTTATCCTTCCCCGAATAACGCATAATATGGGCGGCAACGCTATCGCCATAGGCCATTGAGCGCACCATTACGTCTTCGGGTACACCCATATCTTCATACTTTTTGAAGAAAGTCTTCTCGTAGTCATCAAAGAAATTACCTGAGAAAGTAAGCGTACGTGCCACTTTCAGGAATGCCTTCGTGCTAGCCAGTGGGAAACAATATTCTTTTCCTTTTTCCGGTTCCGGTCCTTTGGTAAATCCTTTTAGTTTTCCACCCAGGGATTCATCTTCCGGAAATCCCGGCACCATGGCTTCATAACCTGCCAATGTAG
>CBIHRH010000115.1:0-10313 GCA_966212365.1 uncultured Emticicia sp.
GACTTAAATCCGGGTTATCAACAGTACCATGTAAAAATATTGCATTGCGGCATGGATTGGAAACAATCGGTGCTTTCAGAACTTGAATTTATGCCAGAATATAATGATTTGATTATCAACGACTATCAGGTTTCACAAAATACCAAAGTGCCTTTTTACCATTATAAAATAGAATTACCTAAAATGCTGATTTCGGGTAACTATCTGGTAGTAGTCTGGAAAGACCGTCGTCGGGATGATATTATGCTGTCGCGTCGGTTTATGGTTTATGAAAACGGTGTTAGTTCAATGACCACCGTACGACAGGCGCAGAATCCGGCTAAATATAAAACCCATCAACAAGTAGACTTACAGGTGAATTATGGTGCTTATAATGTTATGTCGCCAAGAGATGAATTTAAAATCATTATTCGCCAGAATTATCGATGGGATAAAGTAGTAAAGAACCTGAAACCTTTCAGTGTCAATAATTCTACTAATCAATTAGATTTCCGTTTTTTTGATGATGAGAATGTCTTTCCCGGGACAAATGAATATCGCTTCTTTGATTCGAGAAGCACTTATAACCGAGGGCTTTTCATTGATAAAATTAACAGAGGCAAAGAAGATGATATGTGGATTTCACCGCAAAGAGACCGGAGCGAAACAGCTTATATAGAATCAAATGATTTTGATGGCATGTATGTAATTGATAATCGTGAAGGAAGCAAAGCAGAGACCGAAGCTGATTATATTTTCATGACATTTGGCTTAAAAAGTCAGGAATTAGGGACTAATGAAAAAGTTTATGTAAACGGGAGTTTCAACGACTGGCGTTTAGATAAGCTCAATGAAATGGCTTATGATAATAATTTTGGAGGATATATAGCTACTATTCAACTCAAACAAGGCGTGTATAACTATGATTTTGTATTGGTAAAAGATGGCAAACCCGACGAAGCGGCTATTGAAGGAAATTTTTCTGATACAGAAAATACCTATGAGATCTTTATTTATCATAAACCCGTAGCAGCTCGTTCTGAAAAATTGATAAGCTACAGAGTAGTTGATTTCAACAAGAGACGATAATAATGATGTTATTCTAAATATTATCTATATGAAAACAGCTTTAATCGTAGGTGCTACCGGATTAATTGGGGGCCATCTGACTCAGAAGATATTGAACCACGCCTCCTATACAAAGGTAAAAGTTTTAGTAAGGAAGCCTTTGGATTTCCAGCATCCGAAACTGGAGCAAATCATTATCAACTTTGATAATTTTGATAAATCTTTGGTAATTGCTGATGATGTATTTTGTTGTTTGGGTACTACAATGAAACAAGCCGGCTCAAAAGAAGCTTTCTATAAAGTCGATTTTATTTATCCATTTGAAATAGCTAAAGCAGCCTTTCAAAATGGAGCCAAACAATATTTAATTGTAACAGCCATGGGCGCTGATTCAAAGTCTCTGTTTTATTATAATCGGGTAAAAGGTGATATTGAAAAGGCCTTAACTGATTTGCATTTTACGACTTTACTTATTTTCCGCCCTTCCCTCCTATTGGGCGAACGTAAAGATTCTCGCGCCGGAGAAGGTTTTGCCTCGGTTATAATGAAAACCTTCGATTTTCTGATTCCGAAAAAATATAAAGCTATCAAAGGTGAAACTGTCGCTAATGCGATGCTTGATTTAGCTCAGAAAGAAGTCAAAAGAAAGCAAATTTTTGAATCAGGAGAAATGCGGACATTTGCTTCTTGAATCTACAATTAATTCCCCCATTCTGCAGACTGCGAACTGGAAGCGACCGTCGCACGGTTCACACCTCAAAAAATAATTTTTCAAATTTTATTTGGTAGTTAAAATTTTATTTAGATATTTAGACATATTTCTAAATATTAATTTTTCGTTCAACTTAAACTCTTACAACAATGGCAGAAATAGCTTCTACCACCCGTGTAGCACGGGTAGACATGACCCCTATGGTCGATTTGGGCTTCTTATTGATTACTTTCTTCATGTTTACGACTTCTTTCTATCAAGAGTATATAGTCAAATTAAACATGCCAGATAAGGCAGGTAAACCGCCAAAAATTAAAGTCAGTAACTCTCTTACTTTAATTCTTGGAAAAGACAATAAACTCTTCTGGTATCAGCATGAGGCTAAAGATTTAAACACATCCAATCTGGTTGGCATTGATTATGGCTTAGAACTAAGAAAGCTTATTATTCAGAAAAGAAACTACTCGGCAATTGAAGCAGAAAAGTTTGTAGTAATTATTAAGCCAACCGATGAATCGGTTTATCAGAATACCATTGATGCTTTAGATGAAATGCTTATTACCAATCAGGAAAGATACGTTCTGGCAGATATTGCACCTAAAGAAAAACTGGTGTATGAATCCAAATTAAAGCCTTAGTATGTTTGTGGCTAAAAAACAGAATATCCACACAACTGTATTGCCAAAGCCAACGAAAATTTCCTATATTCGTGGCTTTACAATAACCCTATGAGAAAAAACTTACACTTCATAATTCTACTAAGCATTCTTATTGCACCTCTTTATGGTTTTTCGCAAACATTAAAAGAAGATTTAAAACTAAAAGCTAAACTTCAGGAAGCAATTAAAGGTTTTAATGGTGAAGTCGGCATTTATGTCCATAACCTGAAAACCAATAAATTTGTCGCTATCAGCGCTGATACTATTTTTCCTACTGCCAGCATGATTAAAATACCAATCATGATTGGCACGTTTGATAAAATCAGACAAGGTGCATTGAAATATGAGCAGGAGTTGATTTATAGAGACTCATTACATTATGATGATGGTATTGTAGGTTCGCTGAAAGATAGTACAAAAATACCCCTTAGCTATGTAATGATGTTGATGTGCACGATAAGTGATAATACTGGTAGTTTGTGGCTACAAGCACTATCCGGCGGTGGAAAAAAAATCAATGCTATGCTAGATTCTTTAGGATTTCAGGTCACGCGAGTTAATTCCAGAACACCAGGCAGGGAGGCAAATCGAACTAAATATGGCTGGGGACAAACTTCTCCCAAAGAAATGGCTGATCTATTAACAATGATTCGGGAGGGTAAAATTATTTCTCCGGCTTACTCAGATAGAATGTACCGCAATCTTGGCCGACAATTCTGGGATAAGGAGGGGCTTTCTCAATTGCCTGAGGGCGTTAAGGTTGCCACAAAAAACGGCGCAGTCAATCGTTCACGTTCTGAAACGGCATTAGTTCATGCCCCTCATGGTGAATACGTGTACAGCATCATTACCAAAAATCAGAAAGATGAATCGTGGATAAGACAAAATGAGGGGTATGAATTACTCCGAAAAGTAGGCGCTTTACTATGGCATCATTTTGAACCTAAATCTGACTGGAAACCTGTTGAAGGATACGATAAATTATAGATATTATGCTAATTCAAGCCTTTCAAAAAGACAAGGAGTTATTAAATGACATTAAAAGTTCTAATCACCAAACTGAGGGTTTCAGAGTCTGGTGGTTAGGACAAAGTGGTTTTCTGATTCAGTATTTGGGCAAACATTTGCTTTTTGACCCCTATTTGTCTGATTCTCTAACTAAAAAGTATGCCGATACCGATAAACCTCATACTAGAATAAGTGAGTTGGTGATTGACCCGTCTGAGTTGGATATGATTGATGTAGTAACTTCCTCTCACAATCATACAGACCATCTGGATGCTGAAACTTTACTTCCGATTTTTGAGAAAAATCCAACTATTACAATGGTAATCCCTGAGGCGAACAGGAAGTTTGTGTCAGAACGATTGAAATGTGATGAAGATTTTTTTGTATGCCTGAATGACAATGAACACGTAGAAATCTATCCCTTTAAGTTATACGGAGTTCCGTCCGCACATAATGCATTAGAAAGAGATGAAGCCGGAAAATTGAAATATATGGGCTTTATTGCCGAATTCGGGCAATATAAAGTTTATCATTCAGGTGATACGCTGTGGTATGAAGGTATGGTTGAAATCTTGAAACCGTTTAAAGTAGATATTGCTTTTCTGCCTATCAATGGTAATAAACCGGAAAGAAGAGTAGCTGGAAATTTAAACTTTGAAGAAGCGGCCCGGTTAGGGAAAGAGATTGAAGCGAAACTAGTTATCCCCCATCATTATCATTTATTTGAATTTAACACTGAAGACCCTGAAAACTTCATTGCTAAGGCCGATGAGTATGGCACGCCATATAGAGTTTTACGGTTGGGAGAGAGAATCGAAATTATAAAATAGTTCTTGAACTTACTAAATTACTAAATACGAATGAAAAAAATCCTCATCCTTTTCGTTTTAAGTACCTTTGTTTTCTCTTTCAACAAACCATATTCTGAATCAAAGACAGGTGCGCCAGATAGTACAATTACTTCTTCTATCGAAACTCCACTTAAATCCGACTTAGGAAATAGCGTCTGGGTAAATGCCCGTTATTTAGAAACGCTTGAACAAACCAAATCACCGTTAAAAGCTAAAGTTTATGCTGATACAGTAATGCTATCTTTCAATGCCGCTGCCGATACGGCCAATCTGGTTTGGAATTTCCATGAAGGCTCTGCTTACAAGGTAAAGAATGGAGATAAACTTGAATTGTTTAATGTCTATGAGGTCAAGCCAACACCCGAATATTCAGGCAGCGTTGATGCTTCTACTTTAAAACTAGGAAACACCAATTTTAAAAAAGTAGATGAGATAGGATTTGTTGAGAAAAAATTCTGGATTGGCAAGTTCGATAATCAAGGCAAAACCGTTGAATTGCGAGCCGATAACCAACTATTGGGTATTGATGGTTATGACACATATCGCGTATGGATTGATTATGTAACTACCCAAACCAATATAGATTTAATTGATTTCGGCAAAAAAGACAGCGACAAAACCAAAACCTATGGCTACAAATTCGATGGCAGTTATATTATATTCTATGATTTTATCTGGAAAGAAGACGGCGTGATGGGTAAAGCAGGTAAAGAGGTTTTCAGATGGAAGCGATTGTAAATTCACCTCACCCCAGCCCTCTCCAACAGTGGAGAGGTCGCCCTAAGTCCCTTTCCCAACTGTGGGGAAAGGGACTTAGGGCGACCTGTGTAGGGAAAGGGGTCAACCTTCTTATTTTAAGCAATTTCCATCATTTTTGTTTCCCAAATCTCATTCAGTTTTGCTAATTCTGCTTTGATTTGTTCATAATCACTATTTGTTTTTTGCAAAGTAGTACTATCTCCAAAAATCGTCGGATCGGCTAATTTTTCTTCTATCAATGCCTTCTTTTTTTCTAAATCAGTTACTTTGGTTTCTATTTCCTCAATCTCGCGCTCAAGCTTTTTAATCTCGTTCTGATTCCTGGAATTAACCACTGCCACCGGAGCAGGTTTTTCTTCTTTCTTTACTGGTGCAGGTGGTGGTGGCGTTGGGGCAGACTGTTTGTTATTTTTATTTTCCTCTACCCAAGTCTCATATTCATCATAAGTGCCAGGATATTCTTTAATCTGATAATCTTCAATGTACCAGATTTTATTGGCTACCTGGCTCACAAAGTGACGGTCGTGGGAAACTACCACATAAGTACCTTCATATTGGTCTAAAGCCTGAATCAGTATATTTACCGATTGCATATCCAAGTGGTTGGTAGGCTCATCCAATAGCAGGAAGTTTGCTTCTGAAATCAACACTTTCGCCAAAGCCACCCGTGATTTCTCGCCTCCTGAAAGTACTTTGATTTTCTTGAAAACATCTTCTCCCTGAAACAAGAAACAACCCAGAACCAGACGTAATTCTTGCTCAGTTTTGGCAGAATCGGCATACTTCAACTCTTCCAATAAGGTTTCATCCATATGCAATGACTCCAACTGGTGCTGAGCAAAGAAAGAGAAGTTCACATTATGTCCTAACTTTCTGGTTCCCTGTATATTTTCAGTTCCAGCAATGATTCTCAATAAGGTAGATTTACCTTTACCATTCGCTCCAATCAGAGCAATCTTATCGCCTCTTTCAATATTAATCGTGGAATCTTTGAGAATTACTTTGTCACCGTAAGCTTTACTTACATGCTCCAAAGCCATTACATTACGCCCTGGGTTTACGCTAAACTTAAATTTAAAGTGTACCCGTGCATTCGCATCAATTACATCATCAATCAACTCTAATTTGTTCAATGCCTTTACGCGTGACTGTACCTGACGAGATTTTGAAGCCTTAGCCTTAAAGCGTTCAATAAAACGCTCAGTCTGTCGAATCTGTGCCTGTTGGTTTTCAAAGGCACTCTTTTGAATCTCACTTCTCAGGGCCTTCTCTTCTACAAAGAATGAGTAATTGCCCGGATAAGACCATAGTTTATTTTGCGTGACCTCAACGGTTGTATTACAAACATTATCCAGAAACTCACGGTCGTGAGATACTACTACAACAGCGTTTTCGTAGTTCACTATATATTTTTCTACCCACTGGATAGACGGTAAGTCCAAGTGGTTGGTAGGCTCATCGAGCAATAGTAAAGACGGTTTCTGCAAAAGCAATTTGGCCAACATGACACGCATACGCCAACCTCCCGAAAATTCTTTCAAAGGTTTATGAAGCTCTTCAGTCTTAAAGCCCAAACCCTCCAATATCTCCTCGGCTTTCGATTGAATAGTGTATCCACCCAAGTGGTCAAATTCTTCTTGAAGATGGCCTAATTTATCAACTAATTCATCGCGATAATTAACCTCCATTTCATGAAGGACTTTATCGATTTCAATTTGAAGATAGTTTTCACGCTCAAAAGCCTGCATCGCTACGGCCAGAATAGAATCCTGGGTCTGGTACGATAACAAATCCTGATTCAAGAAACCGATAGTCGTATCACCGGATTTTGAGATACTCCCACCATCTGCTTGATATTCTCCGACAATCAGCCTCAAAAGGGTAGACTTACCCATCCCATTGAGACCAATCAATCCAATTCTGTCTTTAGGTTTAATCTGTAAATTCGCACCATCAAAGATGGCTCTTCCACCAAAATAAAACGATAAATTATTAATTGTAAGCATTTAAAACTGTATTAAATCATCGGTAATCCGATGTAATTTTCTTTGGATATGTTTTGGTTATTCGTCAATATATCTTTTCAAAATAGGGCCATAGCTATCAATTCTTCTATCTCTTAAATACGGCCAGGTTGTGCGGTATTTTTCTGTCAGGTTCAAGTCAATTTCCTGCACATGTACTTCTTCCTTATCATGGGAAGCTAAATAAAGCAGACTTCCGAATGGATTAGCAACAAAGCTACCACCCCAGAACTGTTGGTCTGCCTCTCTCCCAACTCTATTCACTGACACCACATGCACCCCATTAGCCACAGCATGACTGCGTTGAATCGTCTGCCATGCATTATATTGCTCAATATTGGCTTCATTTTCTTTTTCGTTTGTATCCCAACCGATGGCAGTAGGGAAAAACAGAATCTCCGCCCCCATCAATGAAGTAATACGCGAAGCTTCCGGATACCACTGATCCCAACAGATGAGCACACCAATTCTGGCAAATTTTGTATCAAATACTTTATAGCCTAAGTCACCAGGGGTAAAGTAAAATTTCTCATAATAACCCGGGTCATCCGGGATATGCATCTTACGATATTTGCCCATATAAGTCCCGTCAGCATCAATTACTGCCGTTGTATTATGATATAACCCGGCGGTACGTTTTTCGAACAATGAAGCGATAATCACCACATTATTTTCTTTAGCTACCTCCGACAATGTCATGGTAGTAGGCCCCGGAATTGATTCAGCTAATTTGAAGTTGTCATGGTCTTCTACATCACAAAAGTAGAGTGAAGTGAATAATTCTTGCAGACAAACAATGTTTGCTCCGTTTTCAGCCGCTTTCTTAATCCCTGCAATGGCTTTATTTGTATTTTCGGCCACATCAGCCGAACAAGACATCTGTACTAAGCCAACCTTAACTTTTTTCATGTATTGAGAGTTCTGTGAACTGCAAAATTACGAAAAAAATATCAGATTATCTCAGGACATTTCTAGATAGGATCATCTACTTCAAACTATTACCTTAGTGTGTAAATCTAATATTTGGTAATTATGATGAATCTACTATTCATTGCGGGGTAATTGAATTTAATCTGGTCAGCACTTTTCTGTTTTAAGAAATTATTATTTTTATAAAAACAGTTGAGTGCCAACGAATTACAAACAATCTTCGTCTATATTAGTATCAACCTTTCCACTTAAACACTTCCCCGATTTTCAAGATTAAAAACGATTTTATGATTTAAGAATTTTACCCAAACAGATTTGCAGTTATGATAAGAATATTACTTCTATTATTCTTTATTCTGTTTAATATTCTGATCGGTCATGCTCAAATGACAGACTTATCTAATATCGGTTTTGAATTGGGTAATACCAGTGGTTGGGTTTTATCTTATGGCTCTGTCTATGATTCAAATCAACAGTTTTTCTATGGGCCAGATAATCCAGGTACTAGAGGTCGGGAGCATTACATAACAAGCTTAGTCGATGGTAATGACCCTAAAATTAATGCCCAAACTATACCTATGGTTGCTACCGGGAGCAACCACTCTATCAGAATAGGTAATACCGAAACCGGTAACCGATTTGCCAGACTCAGGACATCTTTTATTGTTACACCGGAGGGTACATTATTTCAATACAAATTTGCAGTTGTTCTTGAAAATGACCAGTCAGGGCATTTAGCTTTCCAGAAGCCGGGTTTTACTATTATTATTCGTAATCAAACCGGACAAGAATTAGTGTGCAGTTCATTTGATGTTCAGTTATATAAAGATGGAACTGCCGATGGCTTTCAGCCTCAGGGAGTCTATCAATACAAAAACTGGACAACCGGGGCTGTAGATTTAAGAGATTATATTGGACAAACGATTTCGGTAGAAGTTACGGCCCACGGCTGTACCAAAAACTCTCATGAGGGTTATGCTTATTTTGATGCCGAATGTGTCAAATCAGAGGTTAAAGCTACCTCTATCTGCCCTGATCCTGATGGGTATCTCACACTAAAAGCACCTGATGGTTTTAAAAAATATACCTGGAATACGGGCGAGACTACGCCTACTATTAAAGTAAAAGCTAAATTGGGTGACCAATATTATGTAAAAGTTGTTCCGTTAGGCAGTATCAGTGATGCTTGTGAGCTGCGATTAGACTATACCATTAAATATCAAGCAGGTAAAAGTGATTTACATATTTCGATTTGTGACGGTCAGAAATTTACGATTGAAGACAAGGATTATACAACCCCCGGTCAGTTTATTAAAAATATTAATCGATTTGGTATTTGTGATAGTACAGTTACGCTTAATCTGACTGTAAATCCTGTAACTCTATTTGCTCAAAATAAAATCATTTGTCAGGGGCAGGCATTGAAAGTAGGCACTATGAGTTATACTACACCAGGCACTTATATTACAAGGGTTACCTATCCTAATCCCGTATGTGATAGCGTTATTACTACCCACTTAACCGTCCGAGATTTTGATTTACCTACTCAGGCACATGACATTAATTTGATGTTGGGTGATAGTGTTGAATTAAGCGCCCTGGCAAGTCCAGTTGGGAGTTATATCTATGAATGGTCACCGGATGATAATAGTGTGATATGCGCCAATTGTGCCGAAACTTGGGTAAAACCAACCGATAATACTACCTATAAAGTTACAGTTAATGACGATTTATGCAAAAAAGAAGACTCCTTTCATGTAAAGGTAAATACTTGTAGTACGATTTATGCACCTCAGGCCTTTTCGCCAAATGGAGATAGTGTAAATGATATATTTTTTATTTATGGAGCTAAGTGCGTGCGACAAATAAAAGAACTGAGTATTTATGATCGTTGGGGAGACAATATTTTTGTAAAAGAAAACATTCCGCCATCTGATGTAAGTTATGGTTGGAATGGTACTTATCTTGGGCAAAATGCTCCGTCAGGTCTCTATACATATAAGATTTTGATAGAGTTAAGTGACGGAGCAATTGTGAAGAATCAAGGGGCGGTGACGTTGTTGAGATAAGAGTTAAAATTTCTCATTAAAACGTTCTCCTAACCCTTTTAAATCTTCTATTACTTTATCATTCAATGGTATCCCATCTGCTCTTCTGATTTTTTCTAATTCTCTTTCGGGGTCTCCAGGAATCAGGACAGGACTACCACTTATATGCTTAGCTTCTCTGAAACGTTTAATCCATGTATCCATGCTTTCTTTAAATTCTTCCTTTGGACGGAAACCATCAATACGCATGGCTCCTAAAAAATGTCCTGTGCCTT
>CBIHRH010000116.1:0-10266 GCA_966212365.1 uncultured Emticicia sp.
AAGCACCTTTACTCTATTAGGTGATAATTGGACAGCGCTACCTGAAAAATTATGGAAATGCAAAAACCTGAAATCGCTTACTCTATCAAAATACAATAGCCCAACTACTTTGCCTGCCAATATCTACGATTTTCCTAAACTGGAACGTTTAAAACTTTCTTTCCGAAACTTAGAAAAATTACCCAATGGTATAAGTAAATTAAAAAATCTGGAAATTATAGACATCGGATACAGCAAACTCTCTAAATTGCCAGGTGATTTTGGCAATTTAAGTAAACTGCAACGAGCTGTTCTCAATAACAATAGGATAACTGAATTGCCAATTGGTTTTGAGAAATTGATAAACCTGAAAGAGCTTAGTGTTGATTCTAATCCGATTAATGTATTGCCTGAGGGAATCTATCATTTACCTAAATTAGAATATTTTAGTTTTGAAAATAACTTTTTTATTAAGGATGAGAAAACTATCGGCCGTCTATCCAAGACTTATCCTCAGGCTACACTTACTACAAGAATTGCAGTTAAATCGAAATAATCTCAATCAATAAATCCTTTTTCTAGGGAATTAGTCATATGGCTAATTCCCTAGACCAATTTACTTAATTTCTTCTCTTAGTCTGTACTTATCAGAAGGGCATTTTTACTTTTAAACTGATAATTGCCTATCTGAAAACTAAGTATAAAATCAAAATTTGCTTTAGCAATTCGCACCCCATTTTGATTTTATACTTAGTTTTCAGACATTTGCGTTTTATTTAGTAATCATTGAACCATACGCTACGTCTGCCATAGACCTGGTCCCATTTTATATCCGAAGAAAAAATAATGAAACTAAGCGTTGTTATTCCTGCTTATAACGAACAAGAAAGTATTCCTGAAACACTTCGCACTTTATACGCTACGCTCAAAAAATACGATATTCCGCATGAAATATGGGTAACGAATGATAATTCGAAAGACCAGACGCTGAATGTTTTGTATGAGCTTTCAAGGGAAATTCCAACCTTAGTTTTTGAAACCAATAAAGGCCCTAATGGCTTTGGCTATGCCGTTCGCTATGGTTTAGAACGCTTTTCGGGTGATTGTGTAGCAGTATTTATGGCTGATATGTCTGATGACCCGGAGGATCTAGTAAAATATTACAAAACCATGCTCAGCGAGAATGTGGACGCGGTATTTGGTAGTCGTTGGGTAAAAGGGGGTAAGGTGATCGATTATCCGCCATTAAAGAAATTCATTAACCGTATTGCAAACTTTATTATTAAAAACATGATGGGTATCAAATATAACGATACCACCAATGCTTTTAAACTATATAAAAGAGAAACCATCGAGGGTATTAAGCCTTTTTTATCTCCCCACTTCAATTTAACTGTTGAGCTTCCATTAAAAGCTATGGTGAGAGGTTATACCTATGCCGTAGTACCTAATAGTTGGACAAATCGTAAATACGGTGAGTCTAAGTTGAAGATTAAAGAAATGGGCAGCAGATACTTCTTTATTTTGATGTACTGTTGGATAGAAAAGCATTTCTCTCGTGGAGATTATAAGAAGAAGTAATAATAAAATAATTGATTATTAGGATTTTTCAGTCCCGTCAGGGACGATATACCGGTAGTACAAATAGCTAAGAAATCAACGAAGCCCTATAGGGACGATATATTCTTTAATATCCCGTCCCTACAGGACTTCATTGATTTGAATTTTAATTTTCTACCGATATATCGTCCCTGACGGGACTTATTCTATAGAATTCACATCTGCTATTGATTTTTATCCGACCCCTGCACTTTTGAAGGCCCTTTTTGAGGAATGCCCGGCTGAGTGATTTCAAAGCCTTCTTTAGCTTTGGCATCTGCTACAATTTTGCGCACGTCAGTCAATAGTTTTTTGGCATCATATACCACCCCATCCTTTACTGTATATTTTACGCCGCCTACTCTTACTACCTCGTTTTTATCATTTACTCTGATAGCTCCGGTGCCATACAAGGTTTTCAGGTTAGCCAATGGGTTTTCTTCTGTAATTACGAAATCAGCAAATTTTCCTACTTCTACCGAACCAATCTGGTCGGCTATTCCCAAGGCCTCTGCGCCCTTTAAAGTAGCCGCTCTGATTACTTCTAAAGGATGAAAACCTGCTTCGCGCAGTAATTCTAACTCTCTGATATAAGCAAATCCATACAATTGATAAATAAATCCTGAATCTGAGCCTGTAGTTACGCGGCCACCTTTATTTTTGTATTCATTCACAAATCGCATCCAGATGCGGTAATTCTCTTTCCAGACTACCTCCTGCTCTGTTCCCCAATTCAACCAATAAGAGCCATGCGATATACGGCTTGGTCCATAAAAACGCCAAACTGATGGCAAAGTATATTCATCATGCCATTCTGCCCGGCGAGCCAGCATTAATTCTCGGTTGGCTTCATAAATATTAAAAGTAGGGTCGAGTGTAAAATCTAATTTCAATAATTCATCCATTACCTGATACCATTTAGCCGAGCCCGCCTCTGCGGCTTGCTTCCACAGTTTTCCTGCTTCTTCAAAGCGGTTCTGCTCGTTATTATAATTATAATCAGGCGGGTAATTCTGTAAGGTTCTTTCGTCAAATAAGGCTTCTGGTAAGCCATACCAGTGTTCCATGGTTGTTAAACCTGCTTTAGCCGTGGCCAATACATTCATACGACCAACTTCCAGTTGTGCATGATGACAGGCTGAACGCAAGCCGATTTTCTTGTTTTCTTCTAAAGCGGCTCTGAATACATCCGGAGAGGCCCCGAAGAATTTAATCCCATCAGCACCTTTAGCGGCATTATCTCTTACCCATTGGCGCGCTTCGTCAGGAGTTGTGATAGGTTTATCTGCTCCCATACCAAAAGCAGTATAGGCTTTGATGCGTGGGGCAGTTATTTCGTTCTTTTCACTTTTCTTTTTCTGGTCGAGTGTCCATTCCAGACCATTTCCCGCCGATGGGTCACGGATGGTAGTAATACCGTGTGCTAGCCATAACTTAAATACATATTCAGCCGGAGTACCTTGTGATTTTCCACCGATATGGCCGTGCATATCTACAAAACCAGGCATCAGATACATACCTGTACAATCTAATTCTTTATCTCCTTCATTCAGTTTCGGGCGACTTTTAGGCTCAATGGGCACGCCAGGATAGCCCACCTGACGAATTTGCGCTATCTTGTTTTTTTCTACCACAATATCTACCGGGCCAACAGGTGGCGCACCAGTGCTATTAATCAACGTAACGCCTCTGATGATTAAACGATTGGCATATTCGCCCTCAGCTCTTGGGGGAGCCTTTTCAATCTGGGCTACTAAAGTGGTGGTGACGAAACTGAGAAGAAGTGTAATTTTCTTATACATAGTAAGTTCAGGTTTTTAACAAAAATAATCAGGTTTCAGCATAATTCTAAGGCAATCTGAAAAATAATCAGTTTTGAGGTGGTGTATATTTGAAAAATACAATCTTATTTCTGCATTTCCATTCAATTTCTTTAAATTGCGACATTTTCTATTCTCTGAATCTTTGAAAAAGACAAAGATTCTGTCGTTAAAATCTATGGAAATTATAGGCTTTGGCTTAGCTTTTTTGATTGGTATTACCCTGGGATTGATTGGCGCCGGAGGCTCTATTCTGACTGTAACTGTACTGGTTTATATCATGGGAATCAGTCCTACTACTGCTACAACCTACTCCCTTTTTATCGTAGGTATCAGTTCACTAGTTGGCTCTATCGATTATTTCAGAAAAGGATTGGTAGATATTCGTAAAGGATTATTTTTTTCTTTTCCTGCCTTCGTCATGGTATTTACCATGCGAAAATTCGTGATGCACCGCATATCAGACATCATTTATCAGTCTGAGAGTTTTACTTTCACAAAAAATCTGATGGTAATGTTGCTTTTTGGTTTGTTAATGATTGGTGCTTCTTATTCAATTATTAAAAGCCGTAAGGAGGCAAAAGCCCTGATAAAGACAAAAGTGAGCTATTGGATTATATTCTTAGAAGGTATCATAGTAGGAATATTGACAGGGTTTGTAGGCGCAGGCGGTGGTTTCATGATTATTCCGGCATTAGTTATCTTTGCGCAATTACCAATGAAAGAAGCCGTAGGAACATCATTATTAATTATTACTATTAATTCTTTATTCGGGGCAATAGGCGATTTCTCTGCAGGCGTCGTATTAGACTGGACATTTCTCTTAAAATTTGTAGGCTGCACTATAAGTGGTGTATTACTTGGCAGCTATTTATCAAAAAGAGTAGATGGTGAGAAACTAAAACCTGCTTTTGGTTGGTTTATCTTAGTAATGGGTTGTTGGATTATTATTAAAGAAACGATATTAAAGTAAAAAGAGCATGAATAAATTAGAAGCTACCATACAAATGAAATGTCCTCGTTGTCACGAGGGTGAGGTTTTTGAAACCAAAAATCCTTATAACCTGAGTAAAATGACTGCCATGCACAAGCATTGCCCTAAATGCGGCTTGAAGTATGAGAGAGAAATGGGCTTCTTTTATGGTGCTATGTATGTGAGCTATATGTTTAATATAGCCCTTTTTGTCATTGCTACTGTGGCTTACTACCTATTCTTCGAAGAAAGAGTGTACTGGTTATGGTATATCTTAGGTTATCTCGCACTCACTTTTCTCTTATTCCCATTGCTTTATCGCTTATCCCGTTCTATCTGGCTACAGGCTTTTATTAAGTATGAACCAAATAAAACAGGTAGCAAATAATTTTAACTGATTATAACCACAGATTAATCAACGCAGATTTACCAATATAAGATGTAGCATGTGCCGAATCGCTTAAAACAATGGTTGAGCCGTCGGCACCTAAATCCCATAGGTTTCCTTGTAGAAAAACATTCATACCTTTATTAATACCTGCTTCGGTTTGGGCACGTGTGCCCATCGCATATTTGACCCATGCTTCACCCAGGGAGATTTTGCCTACATCAGCTTTAGCTTTTCTGGGTGTTTCTGCACCGGAATAACCACTCCACGGCTTATTCCAATAGCCAATGCCATTAGAATAAGACGGAGTTATCACAAAATCAACCGCTTTTGTCTTTAAAGCTTTATAAGCATCCGAAAACCAGGCATCCGCACAAATCAACACACCCATTCTTCCGATATTAGTCTGAAAAACGGGAATTGATTTGGCATCTACAGGACAAATAAATCCTAATTCATCCGCCGTTGGAAAGGCTTTCTTAATCAGCTTTGAATTAATTTGCCCATCAAACTCAAAAATTACCGACGTATTATATAGCTGCCCGTTTCCTGTTTTTAATATGCCATATTCAACACTTGGTTCGGGTAATAAAACAGAACCCCCAACAATTGTTACCTGATATTCTTTGGCTAAAGCAGCAAAGGTTTCCTGATAAACTTTTGCGATCGTCGATGCTTTCATGGCAAAAACACTGTATTTTACTTTATCCTTTACCGAATCCGGGCTGCTGATATAGGTTTTAAAAAATTTTCCGACATTCCTCATGACTATCGTTTGCAAACCCTCTTCTATTTTGGGTGTATGGTAAATACTTTCCTTTTCATCTAAAGCTACCAACCAGGTACCAAAGTATTCGGGGAATACTACGATTGTCTTAGTCGGAATCAGCCAGTTTTTCTTTTTCGCTTCGTCTAAATAAAAACGGATCTTCTTGCTGAAATTTTCCTCAGAAGCATAATCAATCTGCTCCATAAATGCCTGAACTCCTATTATATTACCCTTACCCGTTGAATCTCCAAAGGCTTCTGTAACATCTAATTTAAGCGTTTGTGGCGCTTCTGAACCAAGACCTATATTAGCCCATATCTGATAAGCAACAATTAGCAGTAAGAGGCCTGTTGCCAGATAAACTGATATTTTTTTAGCAGTTTTCATCAAGTAGTATTGATAAGAGTTCAGATATTATAATATCGAAAGCAATTTCTGAAAATTATTAGGCTATATCCTATAGATTTTTCGTAATTTTGTGTAAAAATTCTTTTTATTCAAATTCAAATCAATCCCACAGATTCGTCTTCGGGATTCGTAGCTTATGAAATTCGGCGTAGTAGTATTTCCTGGTTCTAACTGTGAAGACGATACAGTTTTTGCATTCCGACACAACCTCGGACAAGAAATAGTTAAACTTTGGCACAAAGACCACGACCTGCAAGGTTGTGATTTCGTTATATTACCAGGTGGATTCTCTTATGGAGACTATCTGCGTTCGGGTGCTATTGCTCGTTTCTCTCCAATTATGAACGAAGTAATTGCCCACGCCAACAAAGGTGGATATGTGATGGGAATCTGTAACGGATTTCAGATTTTAGCTGAAGCCGGACTGGTGCCTGGGGCTTTATTGAGAAATATTGAACGTAAATATATCTGTAGCAATATCTATCTGAAACCTCAAAGTAATTCTACTTTGCTTACAGCAGGTTTGGAAGATAGAGCCTATAAAATACCAATCGCTCATGGTGATGGCCGTTATTTTGCCGATGAGGATACTTTAAAACAGATTAATGACAACGATCAGGTATTATTCCGTTATTGTGACGAATCTGGTGTGATTTGTCCGGAAGCTAACCACAATGGTAGTATTGAAAACATTGCCGGAGTAACGAATGCCGGGAAAAATGTATTTGGTATGATGCCACACCCTGAACGTGCATCTGACGAAGCTTTGGGCAATATCGACGGGCGCTTTATCCTGGAACAAGTTATACAAGTTTTAGCGTAAGTATGAAACAACCATTTATCGTTGGTATCACGGGGGGGAGTGCTTCAGGAAAAACATATTTTTTAAATCAACTTTTAAATGCTTTTTCTCCTGATGAAACCTGTCTGATTTCTCAGGATAATTATTACCGTCCAAAGCCTTTAGTACCTAAAGATGCTAATAACATTGAGAACTACGACTTGCCAGAGTCGATAGACTTTGAATTGTATGCCCAACACGTACAGGATTTGAAAAACGGAAAGGTGGTTCATCAGAAAGAATATACCTTTAATAATCCGGCTGTTGTTCCTAATATACTTACATTCACACCTGCACCAATCATCGTGGTAGAAGGTATTTTCGTTTTTCACTCACCCGAAGTATCCCGCTTGCTTGACTTAAAGGTATTTATTGATGCCCGTGAACATATAAAAATCAAACGCCGTATCATCAGAGATAATAATGAAAGAGGGTATGACCTTACCGACGTTTTATATCGGTGGGAAAACCACGTTGCCCCTACATACGAAAAGTTTATCGAGCCTACCAAATATGATGCCGATATCATTATCAATAACAATACTCACTTCGAAAAAGGTCTGGCTATCTTAACAGCCTTCTTAAAGACCAAATTATAAGTCATTTAGCCCTCTTTCAGAGGGCTTTTTTGTTATATTAAAACTCCTCTTTTCTTTTAAAACAGGCACGTTTTTTGCTTGATTCTTCATTGCTATTGAAAGAATCTTTATTATAAAAATTACAATGAAACGTTTTGCCATTATTCTGGCTGTGGCCCTTGTGGGCTTTATAGCCTCTTGTACGCGCGTCGAAGACGGCGACATTGACCCTGATGCCTTATCGAAACTATCCAAGTGTCCGCTCAGAAACGTAAGTTCCGGAACCGGAGCACCAGTTTATTCTTTTGAATATACCCTGGGGCGCATCAAAAGAATTGTTACCCGCGAAGGTGCAGAAGTATCTACTCTCTTTAACTATAATCTTAAAAACAATATTGAAAAGTTGGTTATTGCTTCTGAAAACTCATCAGATCAATACACCGTTGTTTTTGAGTATAATTCTGCTGGAAAAATTACCAAATCAAAGACCTCTATCAGAGATTATCAATTCATGACAAACGAGTTTGTTTATGAGGGTGATAATATTGTCGCTGTTAATATGCAATTTGATATTTTCGGAAGCACAGCTAAAGGCAAAACACGCGTGGAATATCTGAATAACAATGTATCAAAAGTGTATACACAAATAGACGGTTATCCTGAATTACTTACTTTTGAAGGCGTAAGCTATGATGATAAACCACAATATATGCCAACAGGCTATCGCACGATGGCTTTAGGATTTATTGGTCTTGCCAATAATTTCTTTGCTTCATTGGGGAAAAATAACCCTACGATGGTAAAAATTTATGACGATAACGGTAAGCTAAACGAAACTACCCAAACCAGCTACCAATACGATAAAAGTGGCATTGTAACCAATGCTGACCAAACGCTGATTGATGCTAATAATGTGAAAACAGCCCGCAAAATTGCTTTCGAGTTTGTTTGTTTGTAAGACCGCATTTTATCTGCCTGAAGCTCTCTTCTTTTATTTCTGTTAATTAAGGTTTGAAAAGTGTGTATACCAACGGATATTTGCACCACAAATATTTGTCAGGGATATTGCTATGTACTGAAAATCAGGCATAAGACAATAAAGACACCATCACTTATCTTAGTTACAGGTATGCAAAATATAATTTTCTGGTTTAGAAACGACTTGAGATTACACGATAACGAAGCTTTTCTTGAAGCCTCAAAAGCAGGTAAAGTAGTTCCGGTATATGTTTTCGATACACGCTACTTTGAGAAAAACTTTCTGGGTCTTAAAAGAACCGGCATTTTCAGGGCAAAATTTTTATTAGAGGCCGTTGAAGATTTAAGAAAAAATCTACGTGAAAAGGGCTCTGATTTAATTATAAGAATAGGCCACGCCGAAGAAATAATTGCCCAGATAGCCGAAGATTTAGAAGCTGCAGCTGTCTTTGCGAGTAAAGAGGTAACTCAGGACGAGACTACTATTGAAGCCCTGCTTTCCAAGACCTTAAAGCCTCTCAATATTGATATTGACCTTATCTGGTCTGCTACGCTCTTTCACGCTCGTGATTTGCCTTTCCAGATAAATTTCCTGCCTAAAGTTTTTACCGATTTCCGGAAAAAGATTGAATTAGCCACCAAAGTCCGTAAGACCTTTGATGCACCTGCACAATTGTCTAAAGTGGAAGGCGTTGAGCCGGGTAATATTCCTACTTATCAGGATTTGGGCTTTGAGTCTGACCCCGTATTGGATTCCCGTGCGGCTTTTGATTTTACGGGTGGTGAGACCGAAGGCTTGAAACGATTGAATGAGTACATCTGGCAGAAAGACCTACTTAAAACCTATAAAGAAACCCGTAATGGATTAATCGGAGAAGATTATTCTTCTAAAATATCACCGTGGCTAAGTTTAGGCTGTGTTTCACCAAGAAAGGTTTATGAAGAAATAAAGAAATATGAAGCAGAGGTAGTGGCGAATGAATCTACCTACTGGTTGATTTTTGAACTACTCTGGCGTGATTATTTCTATTTTTTAGCCTTGAAACACGGCACCCGTATGTTTAAAGCCAGTGGTATCAAGAATGACCTGATGAGACAATGGAGCCGGAATAAACCTACTTTTGAAACATGGGTAAAGGGTGAAACAGGCATACCTTTCATTGATGCCAATATGCGGGAGTTGCAATTAACAGGCTATCTATCGAACCGTGGAAGACAGAATGTAGCCAGTTATTTAGCCAATGATTTAGGTATCGACTGGACATGGGGAGCCGCCTATTTTGAAAGTACTTTAATAGATTATGATGTATGTATCAACTGGGGCAACTGGAATTATATAGCGGGTGTTGGCAATGACTCACAAGAAGGCAGAAAGTTCGATACAGAGCAACAAGCTGACTTTTATGACCCAGAGCAAGAGTATATAAAATTGTGGCTGGGCGAAAATATCCATTCATAGATGTTTTCACCCACTTATACTTATGTATTTCTTGGATATTATTTCCAAATTATTCAATTTGAGCAAAAATTATTAGTTAAAACACAAAAACCTTTTGAAAAATGAAAAGAAGCACCTTCATTATAATTGGCGTTATATTGATTTTCTGTGTATATGGCTGTAGTTCTTATAATGGCCTGGTTGGTAAAGACCAGGATGTAAAAGGCAAATGGGCCAATGTACAAACACAATACCAACGTCGTTCAGACTTAATTCCGAACTTAGTAAATACAGTAAAAGGTGCGGCTGATTTCGAAAAAAGTACCTTAACACAAGTAATCGAAGCTCGTGCAAAAGCCACTTCTATGCAAATAAGCCCGGATAATCTGACTCCTGAGAATATTCAGAAATTTCAGGCGGCACAAGATCAGTTAAGTGGGGCATTGAGCCGTTTATTGGTTTCAGTAGAACAATATCCTCAATTGAAAGCTAACC
>CBIHRH010000117.1:0-10265 GCA_966212365.1 uncultured Emticicia sp.
TTTAAATAGAATAGTAACCGTTGTGCTTTTGCCTTTAGGCGTCAGTGTTACGTCCATTATCATTTTGCCTGTATTTTTTTCATCATTAGAGTCAAAAATAATAACCAAGACGATTTTTTCGTTGGGTTTCAGTTCAACAAAACGAGCGGTATATTTATCTTCATTATCACTGGTTTTACCGTAGGGTTTTCCGTCATCGCTTTTTTCTGATTCTGGATAATAGAGCGACATTTCATAACTTCCGCCTTCTCTTAGGTCAAATTGATGGATTTTTCCCGTCATCTCACCGGGCGCCATCCATACTTCCAGAGCTTTAGGGTCAGTAAAAGCTTTATAAATCACTTCGGCCGAAGCCTTGATATCTCTTGAATTTTTAGTTGTGGACATAAGTTTTCATTTTATCTATATAAAACAAGGGCGGCTCCTCATTGTTCAGTAAATGCACTGAATCAATAAAGAAGCCGCCCTTGAACTATATAAAACTCTTTCTTACTTCACCACTTTCAAAGTCCCCTGCATAACTGTATAATGCCCCGGATAGGTACATACAAAGGTATAATTGCCAGGTGCGGTTGGTGCTACAAAGTAGATAGACTCCGATGCCTCAGGTTGCATTAAGGCGGTATGTGCAATCACTTCCGGTAAATCCGGTACATACGCTTTGCTTTCACCATCCAATCCCATTTTAAAGGCCGCTTCTCCAACTTTACCTACCGTGCCTGGTTTCACTACCACAAAATTGTGTAGCATATCATCGTTATTATTAAAAATAATCTGGATTTTGGCACCTGCTTTTACCTGAATACTGGCAATATCAAATTTCAAACCCGGCTTAGTACCGATTGAGATAGTCTGGTCGGCTTTTCCTCCCCAGCTTTCAGGCATTTCGGTTACACGTTTAGCACTGGCTTTCATTTCAGTTTTAGGCGCATTGCTCATATTGTGTCCGGCATGTTCTTCGGCTTTTTTCTCAACAACCGCATATTTCTTCACATCCATCGCAGGAGCAACATCATTGATATTATTCAACGTATAATACCCGAAATTGTGCAATAACGGACGATCTTCTGCACTTCTGATACCCTCTAATCTTAATTCATGGATATAGCCCAAACGCAAAGAATCGATAGCCAGACGAACACTCATGCCATCTTCCGCCACCTGAATAGCCTTGATTTTTAATGCTTTGGCATTGATAATCGGGCTACCGTAGTTGTGGTGGTATTTATAAGTAAAGCTATTCGCTTTATAAGATTCTACATCTTTGGCAATATCCTTATTGACTGGCTGGGTAAACTCTATCAAAAATCCATCAGGCATCGATTTGATGGTCTTCATTTCGAAAGGTGTTCTGCCCGTCCATTCCAGACGTTGTAAACCAAATTCATCTTTCCCGGTCGACGACCACCCGCGGCTGGTCATTCCCACAAACATTGAGTTATCAAGACCCCATTTCATGCGTAAAATACCCGATTGGAAACCCTCACGGAATGGGAAACACGCACCTTGGCTCTTGCCTTTTACTTTCTCTAAAAACACACGCATGATTTTGCTATGCCCCTGATCGCCAATGAAAAGTTGTCCTTCGAACGGCCCGAATTTACCACCTGATAAATCCTCAGCAATATCAGAAGTAGAAATACCCATCAACGTATGCGGAAACCAGATAGCCGGAACTTTCAGATTTGGCACTTTTGGTGCTATATCATACATTGGCTCGCCTGTATCCAATACATTAGAGGCCTTCAACTTCAAGGGTGAATTAGGCTCTGATGTCCAGATTAAGCCTTCCGGATTTCCGGCAAAATCACCTTCCTCCAGTTGGGTCATACGTCCCGAACCTACCCAGTCGCCCTGGTTTTCGGTATAATAAATATCTCCGTTTTTTAATACGGCAAACCCTGCCGGAGAGCGTAAACCTGTTGCCCAGGGTGTCATTTTTCCATCAGGCGTCAAACGCAACATCCAGCCACGCCATTTTGATAAACTGGCGCCATGACCAATCCAACCCAGATTCAGTGTAATCAACATATCGTTGTTTGGCAATAGCACCGGGCCGTAAGAATATTCGTGGTAATTACCCGAAAGCGGGAATTTGTAGAAAGCGGTGTAATCATCGGCCACGCCATTGCCATCGGTATCTTTCAGAATCGTTAACTCACCTCTTTGCGTAGCCCAAAGATTGCCGTTGATATAATTTAAGCCCAATGGCTCGTGTAAACCTGTAGCAAATTTTTTGTAGGTAGGTGTTGTACCATTTTTCATGTAGGGATTTGAAACCAGCCATACATCGCCACGACGGGTACAAACACCCAGGCGACCATCAGGCAAGGTGGCTAATCCGCCTACTTCTAACTGAACACCTTCCGGTATGGGAAGCGTGACAATACGATAAAAATCTTCTTCAACTAACGGGCGGTTCTGCGCAAATACTCCTGAAACAGTGAATAGGAATAAAATGAATATTTTTTTCATTTCTAATGGTTTGGTTGAATATCTGAAAAGTTATAAATGTCAAAATGACAGCTAATCGGCTTCCCTGTACAAATGTAGGAAAAATGTGCGTAGAATATTATTAAAAATTGTGTAAAATGACAATTGTGGCGCGAGCTGGAAGCTCGCGGTGGGGATAAACGGATTTATGGTATATTAGTTAATAGATAAAGCTAGCTTGGTTCAAATACAGTCCTCGGATTTTCGAAACCTACCGCGAACTGGAAGTTCGCGCCACAAAAATTAATTTAAGGACTAGAAATCGTATAAACAATAGTAGTAGTATAAGTCTGTGCGGGCAACGTAACAGATAATCCCCTTATTTCGTATTGCACATTAAAAGAAGCCGCACCTAATCCCGGTATACCTACCCCCGTATAAGTAGTAAAAAAGGTCTGGTCGCTGCTGGTCAATTGTATATAACTTGTATTACCGGCTGGGGTGGCCGATCCTAATAATCCGATGGTATCGCTGGTTTTATGAACCCATAAACTTAGGTTTGAATTCCAGCTCACGTCTGTTTTTTTGACTTTAACTGTATAACTAGTGAGCCAGACCAATGAGATAATTGACTGATTACTAAGGCTTGTCCAGTTGCTGCTATAATCATTGCCTGCTTCGGTAATGGTATTGGATGGCACACCGCTCGTCCAGGTACCTGTGACACTTGGCTGAGCAAAGCTTAGCGCATGAGTAGCTAGTAACGATACGATAAAGAATATTTTTTTCATCAATTATCAATCAAAGTATAAATAACACTAAATGAACCACTGGTGTTTTTTAGCTGGCTATACGTTTGTATTTCTAATGAATAGGTCAGATTAAAGCCATTGTTGCCATTGCCTGTATAAGCCCCGCCTATGCTATTGATAATGGTGGTGGCAGAGGTTGTCAGATAAACCGGGCTTGTTACCGAGCCTAAAGCACTACCTCCACCGCCTGAGCCGGCATAACTGGCAGTTTCCAACTTCAACCGAACACCATTGGGTACGGAACCCGAAACTACCTGTGCTGTAATTCTACGGGTTACACCCGGTGCTACTGCCGAAGTAAAATTAACCCATTTGGTGCTATTGCTTGGCGGAGCAGTAATAGATGCACCTGCTTCAGCCGGAGCCTGAAAGTTCATTGTAATAGCCGAATTACTATTTAAATCAAGTAGCGCAACAGATGGGAGCGTGAAATTGACACTAATATTGGCAGTAGTCTGACACCGGGCAGCCTGAATAATCAAACACAGCAATATGCTATACCATCCTCTCATTCTTTTAAAACTACCTGATAATTTTTATTCGAAAAATGGATTTTACGTTGATTCTCCAATACGTTAAATGCTATTTTATTGATAATTCCTGCTGAAATCTCAATACTTTGTTCAGGGTTCTCAATCGTTAACTGATTCTGGTTGTCAGGAAACCATGCTTTGATTTTCCAGCTACCAGGTTTGAGTTCCTTAAACGAAAAAGTGTTTTTACCATTGGCTTTTGTCAGGAAACTTTCGGTATCATTGAAAATCTTAATCAAAATCACAGGTTTAGCGGGACTTTGCTTCTTTGCTTTTTCTTCATCTACGGCAACGAAATTCAAAGTTCCCTCAACCCCTCCTGATTTAAGCAAAGGAATCTCGACCGATTGTGTACTATCAGCCGATACATTAATTTCAATGGGTGTTTTAATACCTGCCACAGCCCCTGCACTCATCGACGATTTATCGAGTGTCAGATAATATTTATCAGGTACTAAATCATTGAAATAAAAGAACCCATTCTTATCGCTGATGTATTTCTTATTCCCTAGCTGAATCAGGATGCCCTCTTTCTTCACAGACTCCGATAGTCCCGAAATCTGACCTTTGATATGCCCCAGGTTTCTGTTTTTAGCCAAAGGGGTATTCAACGTGAGGGTGTATTTCAAGAGAAAAAACAAAGTGCCCTCATTCACCTGCGTATAGGTGGGTACAAATACTTTGCCACCTGTGAGGCTCAATCGACTATTGCCCAGATTGCAATTAACTGAAACATCCATGAAAGTCCGGCGCTCTACCAGTTCATCTGGGGCATAGCTGTTTCTATACATTACATACGCATCAAAATACTTATTGACGGTGGCCCGCATAGAACCTCCGTAAAACAGATAATTCACCAATTGTTTATCGTTCGAAAATTTATTGGTGTATTGATGCTCTGCAAAAGCGCCCAGCCAAAGCCCACTGAAAATCTGCGCTTGTGGCTGAATCAGGTTTGAAAAGCTCATGGCACCTGTATTATTATCTGAACGAATCAAGAGGTTTTCAGAAAACCCATACCGACCATCATAAACCAGATTAAATTTTTCAGCATTAATATAATAACTTAACCGGGCGTAATTTTCCCGATAATAAAATTGCTTCTGTGTTTGCCTGTCTTCTTTCTGCTGTATATTATAGCTAAGCATCAACCGATGCTTATTATTGATAGCGTAGGTCAGCATGGCCATGTGGTTTGAATAATAGGGCGAAGTAGTTAAAACCAGCATATCAAAATTCGGATTCACCCGGGTTATATTATTGACAATACTGATATTGACTTGTTTGGATAGATAATAATTGACAGAATTCACCAGTTGCCAGCTATTGTTAAAAAAACCGTAGAAATGCTTCCCGGCATAGATAAGGTTATTGTTCAGTTGAAGTTTTTTATAACGAAAACTCAATCGGTTGAAAGCTCCGAAATCTACTTTGGCATTTGCTACATTCAAAGCAAGTTCTGACTCTAAACTAAGTGTCTCTGTTTTCAGATTAAGAGAGGTTCCTGCAAAATTGGCCCAAAGCCATTGGTTGTTGAAAAAGACATTTTTGGATAGGTAATTAAACGAAACATCGAGGTTGTCCTTTGCTTTGTAGGTGAGTTTACCACCGAAAGTACTTCTCTGGTTGAAGAAAAAGCGGGGTTGCAAATAAAAAACCGAAAAACCGGTTCTGGTAAAATTCCGGTCAAATTTTGCCCCTCTGCCAAATCTGCCAAACTCCATCAGATTATTAAAAGCCAATGAATAATCGCCTAATTGAACGGCTGTATTCTTTTTGTAGCTATAACCCAGTGAGTACTGGCTGTATCCACTTGCCATAGGTATATTAAACTGATTGGGGCCGTGAATCACAAAATCGAGGTGATGATTTTGTTTGAAATCAAGAAACCCCCGGCCTTTTATATCATATTGATAAATGCCAATCGCATAAGCACTGCTTTTGAATCGGCTATATCCGATGCCCACCTCAATAGGAAAACGCAGATAAGGGTCATTCTTTTTGTTCTTTTTTGAATAAACAGGTATAGAAAGTATTTGTGTAATGGGGTTGGCAGAATCTCTCATAAATACATTGATTTTTGGTGAGATTGTCCAGGAGTTGTCCTCGCTTACCGGAACTTTCTGAGCCATATTTATTCTGACATTCTCGCCCGGCAATATAGTCAATGAATCACCTTTATACCCATGTTTGCCTTTAGTGGCTTCTACCCATACTTTTTCTGTATTATTACCTGAATTTTGTATCAGATACTCAATTTTTAACGAATCTCCCTCTAATGAATAATCCGGTACAGAAATCGGTGTAACTTCTATTTTCCGTTGCTTTATTACCTGTATCATTAGCGTTTTATGTGTCTGCTCAGCATTTTTCTGATACACACTAATGGTAACTGGATAAGTACCGGAAAGGGTGATATGTGGAGTTGCCACCGTATAAATATATCGTACCGCAGATTGCCCGATTACTCGCTGAGGATTCTTGACAATAAGGGTATTCCAGCCATTCGGCAATGCCAGACGAATATGGATAGAATCGGTAAAAGGAACAGCACTTTGAACTTCAAAAAATAAACTGAAATGTGTATTCGGAATGATAGAAGAGGGTGCATTAAGCAATTGAATACTCAGGTTGTCCTGAGCAAATCCGTTATAAAAACTTCCAAATAGCCATATAAAAACAAGCTTTTTCAAGGAATATCAATCGAAATATTGGCTCCGAAGAGGTCTTTTCCATTGTCTGCTACTACAATACCTTCATATTTTCCGGCAGGTAAGCCTTTAAGTTCCAGTTCAAAATCATTGCATTTTTTTGGATACAGTCTTTTTGACTGGCTTTCAATCACTTTCAGTTTTTCGCCACTCGAGCCGTATACTTCCAGCGTCAATTTGGTTTTAGAGGCATAATCCCCTTTATTGGCTAATTGCACATGGATAGTCTGGTCTCCGGCCTGATTCTTTTTATAGGCGAAATTCTCAAACGCTAATGGTGGACTTTGGAAGGTACCCACATCTACCAGCATCTGTATGGCATATCTCACCCTTGACGATACTTTTACGCCACTTTCGGCCTCTTCTTTAATAGGGTCCAGGCCTTCAAGCATTATGATGTTCCAGTAGGTACCTGATAAGTCGGCTGAATTGGGAATAGTAATGGTATATAGAATATCATATTCTTCACCCACGCCGATTACTTTCTCATCCACATTGGTTTGTATCCAACTGGCCGACGACCGGGGGTGAGTACCGACCTCGCTGTATTCGATAGTATTATCACACGATAAGCTCAGGTCTTGTTTGTATATCAGTATACGTTCTTCTTTTTTACCCACATTCTTTACACGTATTTTACCGGTTATGGTATTTCCGGCAATGCCTGAATGGGTATGCGTAAGACCATTTTGCACTTGTATTCCGGCATAAGAAGCCATGGGAGCCATGCATAGGCATAGAAGCTGGAGCACCAGCCTGCGGAAGTTTGTTCGTAAGATCACAGGAAAAGTTCTTTTTTAATAAATAATAGCAAAAGTTTATCAGGGTAATAAGCGTATCTTATCACCATTTACCTATTACCCCGTCATGGATATTAGTTGTCTGTTAATGTATACGTAACAGTAACCGTAGGTGTAGAAGTTACCAGCAAGCCATAATTGGAGGCATTAGGCGTAAAAGAATAAGTAAGATTACTCCCTTTATTGACGCCGCTTTCAGTATAGCAACTACCGATAGCTGTAACCAAATCCTGGTCAGATGTGGTCAGTGTTACACCTGCCAAAACGATAGTTCCCCTGGTGCCCTGTCCAGTAGTGATGGCCCCAGGTACGACTTTAATATCTACTCCCGGAACTGTTGCATCCAGCTTTACTTTAATACTGCGCGTTTGGTCAGCACCGGTCTCTGTAATAATAGACGACCAGTTCAACCAGAGGGCAGTATTGTTTGAAGGATTGGTCAAGGCATCACCGGCTTCAGTAGGAGCTGTAAAGCTAACTCCAAAATTTTTGACCCCACTTGGACCTTCGATGTCGAGAAGCGCTACTTCGGGGATAGTCACCTGGATAGTGTGAGAGTCATAGTTATTAACATCTTGTGCATAAGAAGCACCAATACTTAACCCAATGACTGAAATAAGGAGAGACAGTTTTCTCATTTTTTTTGTATTTAAAATTCAACAAAAGTTAGTTATAATAAAAAGCGTAAATAATTCTTCAACAGCATTTTGGATCCGTAAAAACTGTCTGTAATTACCTGGCAAATACCATTGCAAAAATTAGGCCATTTTTTAGTGTTGGGGATATACTTACTAGGGGGATCACAAGAAGTGCGAATAAACCAGATATGCAAAGTGGTTAGGCGATAGTAGATTTCTGAGACAAAGGAATAGTAAAAAACTATAATAAACTGCATACTAGAGTATTATCTTATCTGGCGGGTACGTTTTTCAGCATACGAATTGACTGGGCTGCGGTCGAAGGCCAGATTGAGGAGAAGATTATCTTTTTAATTTAGTCTGAAAATATTCCATATAAACATCCCCCAAAAAACATTACTCCAACATTTTCCTCAGTGCCCCAAAATCATAATTACTCTGAAAATTGTTAAATAATCTTTCCGAAAAGCCTTTCTCCGGGCTTATTTCGTAACGGAACTGTACTTCAATAAGTATTGGTTTTGTGGGCTGACTGCCATCGGTTTTGAAATACTCAGGATTGTACCGATATAAAGCGGTGGTTTGTTCTTCCTCTGCTTCGAAGAATTTGCCAATATTAGTCAGCCGTTGATTGGCATCATAGATACCTGAAATATTTGCTATTACTGCAGGCTTTTGTAACCAATCAGCTTTTTCAGATGCCAGTATCTGTTGTACTTTCGCTTTTTGGGCCTCATAAAGCTTCGGATAGATGGCCTGGTCAGCTTCCAGCACGGCCAGTCTTTTTTTTGAGTTATCCGAAGTACTTCCTGCATCTCTTTTGATTTGTTCTGCTACGCTATAAGCGAAATTGGCTTTTTCTATTTCGTAATATTCCAGCAAATCTTCAAGGTATTGTTTGCGGGTAATGGGTATTAACAGGGGTATACCTGGTTTGGTAATGAGCCAGTGTTTGTCTATCCAATGGTAAGCTTTAGGGTTTGGTTTATCATATCTCGACCCTGACATCCAGTTTTCAACAGTACCCTCGCCATTGATCAATTTCAGGAAATCACCATGTTTATCTTTATAATTATCCGACCTGGCAGTTAACACCATTGCCTCTGATATATATTGAGAAATACGGCTAGGACTAGCAAGTATATCTTTATTATAAGTTGCCCCCATTCTGGCGTCTATAGGAATCTCATAATGCATGATGTTCCTATTGCTCACATAAAAATCACCTGTACCTCCCGGACGAAGTTGCCCATTCGCCACTGCCGGATTCATATCTACCCGTAACACCGTGCGATATTCGCCTACGGTTTTTACTACATGCTCCGTTACATGGCATACATTCTGATAAACACCCAGTTGATATCCATAATTGGCATAAGAGTAGGTTCCATAATTTTTTTTTTCCCATCTGGCAAAACTGACTCTGGCTACACAGCCCGTGAGTTTGAAATCCTTGCGACTGGCTTCTTCCAGTTTTTCCAGCGCAATTAGAGTTTTGGTCATGGCCGCCTTTTCCTGTGGAGTGCCTTTAAGATTGATTGGATATTTAGGTTGCGTATGGTCGGTATATTTTCCGGGTAACATGTCTGCCTCTGCCTGATCCTGACAGGGTACTGCCGGTTCTTTGGCAGAGGGTGTTTTTTGAGCATAAATATTAATGATACCAAAGAGGATTAGTAAAATAGTAGTGTAGTTTTTCATGGGGGTAGGTTCTGGATTGGAAACATATCGGACAAGAATATTGTCAACGGAAAATTACAAAGGTTTTGTAAAGTAGGCAAAGAGTGAGAATAACAAAATAGCAATAAATTTACTGGGAGGTATATCTCGAAGGTGTAAAAACGTAAAGAGCCAGGGTATTACCCTGGCTCTACCAAATATCTTACTCAGAAAATATATTCCTGAACGAAAACCCTACCACAAAGTAGTAAAACTAACACTGCCTGCCAATGGCAGAATAATTTCCTGTCCGCCTTTAGTGGCGTTTCTTACCACAGGTTTCAATTTTGCGTCTAACTGAATATAGCTATCATTATCGGGGCTTTCTAAAAGGTAGAATCCTTTATTAACCACTGTAATGGTTTTGGCTTCACCTAATTTTACGTAGAGATTGCCGCCGCCATTGGCTGTGATGGTAGTGGTAATACCACCATCTGCCGAAGGAACGATTTTCTCTGTCAGTTCAGCGCCTTTGTATTGGTATTTGAAGCTTGGTAAACCTCCTGCATCTAATGAATATCCTTTGTATACCAGGTCTTTATATTCATCCAGCGTATCAGGCATATTGGCATTGGCATCTGCCAGCGTGGCACGGGCCACACTGCGAGCGCCCAGGTGA
>CBIHRH010000118.1:0-10224 GCA_966212365.1 uncultured Emticicia sp.
CCCCAAAGAGTTGGGAGAACTGGATTGCTGATTTTAATATAAAAGGGTACAAATGTATTGCTCCTGCGTGGCCTTATCATGAAGGTGAGCCTGCTGGCTTAAGAAAAGACCCTGACCCGGAATTAGGAAATCTACGATTACAAACCATTATTGATGAGTTTGAAAAAATAGCCTCAAAAACAGAAGACGATATTATCATTGGGCACTCGGTAGGAGGGCTTATTGCGCAAGTATTAATTAATAAAGGTCTGGCTAAAGCAGGGATTTGTATTAATTCTGTAGCCCCTAATCGCATGCTATCATTTGATTGGGACTTTTTTAAAAATAGTTTAAACATAGCCAATCCGTTTAAAGGAGATGAACCTATCTATCAAACCCCTGAGAGTTTCCGTGATGCTTTCTGTAGCCCGATGTCGGAAGCAGACTCTAAAAAAACTTTTGAGGCTTTTGCCACACATGATAGCCGGAATGTATTAAGAGATTGTATAGGTGAAGCTGGTGAGGTAGATCTGGATAAACCCCATGCACCGCTACTATTTATTGGTGGAGAAGAAGATAAGATTATCCCGGCCGATTTGAATGAAAAAAATGCGAATGCCTATACAGACGAAGATAGTATCACGCATTTTAAATCATTTCCTGGCCGGGGACACTTTATTTGCGGGCAGGATGGCTGGGAAGAAATTGCTGGTTATGTGCATGAATGGCTACAACATGAATTAGCCGTTGAGCATAGAGAACTGGAGCATGCCTTATAAGCAAATCATACAATTGTACGACGGAAATATTTTGCCGTAGGAATCAAAAATCTCGGAGCTACTTTTCTTTTGTATTTTCCTTTTTAGCCACCGTGCCACGCGTATACTCGTCTGAATATAAGCGTGGCACGGTTAATTTGGAAAAAAAATACTTTAATTTATGCTTACTGTTGAAGAAATTCTACCTCTGAGCGCGTAACTGTGACACGCCGCGCGACGGTCGCTCTTTTGCGGACGAGTATAAGCGTGCCGCAGTAGACAGTAGATTAAAACTCTCCCTCAACAGGCTCTTTGGTTTTCTTCTTTGCCTGATGCAGACGATAGTTAAACGTCAGATTCACTTGTCTTAATCGGCCCTGGCCACGGCTTTCAGTAAAGAAAGTTGGCCCTTCGGTAATAGAACGATAAATTCTTGAATTGAAAACATCGCTCACATTCAGGGTAAGTGTAGCATTGTTTTTAAGAATATCTTTGCTTACTGCCAGATCCATTACGGCTATTGCTTTTCTACGGCCTTGCGGGGTTTGTTGCGGTGCTTCATAATTCCCTCTTATCTGGAAGTCGGTATTGTTCCAGAAAGTGAAACGGGAAGTTAAACGCGTAAACCAGCTATAGGTATCACTTTTCAGACTTGCATCGAAATTAGCACCATTGGTAATAGCGCGGAAAAAGTTAAAGCTACCATCCATTTTCCACCATTTATAGGGTGATAGTGAGGTAGTAAACTCATAACCGAATGAGTTTTCAGTCGCCAGGTTTTCCGGACGGGTAAATGAATTACCTGCAGCATCCAGTGTTCTGATGCGAACAATTTTACCATCAGTGAATCTATAATATAATGACGAACTGATAGAACCATTCTCGAAATACTTGATATGACCTAACTCATAAACATCCGTGAACTCAGGATTCAAATCAGGATTACCACTCCAGAAGTTACGGCTATCGCTGAAAGTTGAGAATGGACTCAAATCATTATAAGTCGGGCGACGGATACGTCGGCTATAGCTGATTTGCATCGAGTTTTGCTTAGGAAACTCATAGGTAACGTGCACACTCGGAAACAGGTTATTGTATTTACGAGGGTTTACTTCGTTGGTTTTTCTTAAGGTGGTAGTTACGTTTGTCCATTCGGCACGAACACCTACCTGATACGAAAACTTATTTACTTTGTTGCCTACAATACCGTAAGCGGCATTGATGTTCTCTTCATATAAGAAATCGTTGGTGAAACCCGCAATCGGAAACCATGCGCCATCAGTCCCTCTCTGAGTCAGAGAGAAATCGTTGGTCATATCTCTCGAACTACTTCTGCCACCTAACTCAAACTTACCATCTTTGCCAAATGGTTGGGTATAATCTAACTGAAACAACAATTGTTTTTCAGTTTCATAATTCAGTGAGCGTTGCAATTGCGCAGGAATATCTGTGGCACTCCCATCCGGCTTAACTGTCCGCTGGTTATAATACTGGTCTGAATCTTCCCAGTTATCTAAATAGCGTACATCGGCTGATAATTCATGTCCTTTACGATCAAACTTACGTTTATAAGTAATGGCATATTCTGAATTAGGCTCTGTTTCGGTTTCATCCTGTGTACGGTAAGTAATACCTGTCGGATTATTCAGGTTATTCAGATAATCACGGTATCTGATGTCGGAGAAACGTTTCCCTTTGCTGATACGCCATAGGTAAGAGCCGGTCAATACGTTATTTTCATTGAAAAAATAATCAATCCCCGCTCTGGCGCTGTTATTTTGTCCTTTGAGGTTGCTGGTTGAATTTTGTTGCGTAATAATGGTAGAATCACCACGATAAACTTCCTGATATTGGGAATTTCTGCCGGGTGTATTACGATACGAAGCCGTATAATTCACAAAGAAGTTAAGGTTTTTGCGACGATAATTTACATTGGCAGCCAAGCCCAGGTTGGTCGGATAACCCGCAATTACATCAAATGAACCATTAAAACCTTCTTTGCGCTCTTTTTTCAGAATAATATTGATAATACCGCTCATCCCCTCGGCCTCATAACGCGCCGATGGATTGGTGATGATTTCGATTCTTTCAATACTGCTACCTTGTAATTGCTGTAAACCACTTCCTCCTTTGATACTTACCAGGCCGGATGGTTTCCCATCAACCAGAATCCTTACGTTGCTACTACCTCTTAAACTTACGTTTCCGTCAATATCAACCGATACTGAGGGCACATTGGTAAGAATATCTACAGCTGTTCCGCCTGCGTTGGCTAAGTCTTTCCCAACATTAAATACACGTTTGTCCAAGGTCATTTCCATTGAACTTTTTTCGGCTCTTACCTCTACTTCATCCAATGTCTGGCTTGAAGTAGCGATTTTCAAAGTGCCTAAATCGTGTGGAGAATTATCAGGAGTTAGTGAAAATACGGCTGTTTTGGTAGCTTTATAGCCGATAAATTCAAGCAAGGCATAATAAGTACCCGCAGGGGCATCAATCGCAAAATCTCCTGTGTCGTTGGTGATATTTCCTGTTACAAATGAGCTGTCTGGTAATTTAAACAGTCGAACACTGGCATAAGACAGTGGTGCGCCCGACTGTGCATCTATAATTTTTCCTTTGAGTTGTAATTTTCCTGCATTCTGTGCAAAGGATACTTCTGCACATACGAGACTAATACACAAACAAACAATAAATGATAATGCTTTTCTGGTTAAAAATAAAGAGGTGTTTTTTGTAAAGATATTCATTTCAAATGGTAAAATAGGATATAAGGCTGAATAGGGTTGCGCGTTAGTTTACTTTGTATGCCACTACTTTGTTTTTCAGGAAAGTAGGTACAAAGAGCATTTTCTTACTTGGGATATACTCAAAATCTGCTGTATTCATCGGTTTATCAATAGTATCTAATAATAAACTTGGTTTTCCCTCAGGTGTTACATGCCAGATTCTACCTCTCCACTCACTTACAAAATATCCTTTTTTACCATCTGACTCAATACCGTCGATACCGCTCTTTTCTGTTCCCATCCCTTCAGCAAATTTGCTCAGGTCTTTGGTTTTGGTATCGTAGGCATATAATATGCCTTCACCGTTGCCAATCAATAATTTACCATTGTCATAAAACAAACCGTTAGGGTTTTTCAATAATCCACCTTCCAGTATCTTTTCTAATTTGCCATCCTGTAGCTTCCATACGCTATTGGCGCGCATATCGGTTACATAGAGCGTCTTGTTTTTATCGTCGATAGTAATATCATTCAACATTTTGGCATCGGGTACAGTATAGTTATTCACTACTTTTCCGGTAGTAAGGTCAATTTCATTCACGGCAAAAAAGCTTGCCGTATACAATTTATTGCCGATAATACCCATGCCTTTAATAGCATTCAACCCGGGAGTCATGATTCTTTGCTGAACTTTACCGTCTAAGCCTACTTTGGCTACAAAACTTTCCTTGTTTTCGGGTACTGATTTACCATTGATACACGATACATACAGCACATTGTTTTTTGTATCATATAAGACAGACTCCGGCGTTGTCAACGTTGTATCTGATTCCCAGATTTGTGTCAAAGTAGGTGTTTGAGCCATTACAGAAAAACTCAAAACACAGCAAAGGGATAAAGAAGCGAATAAAGTTTTCATAAATAAATGGAGGTTGAATTGACGTTTAAGAATCGGCTATTAAATATAAAAAGAGTCAGAATATTACGAATTATTTCGCGCTCTGGCAAACAATCTATTAATAAAATAGACTTCCTATTCTTTTAAATCGACCAATGTATGAAGCAGCCCGAAAAGGCGGGTTTATTGATTACTGCTATTTCTTTACCTAACCGCGAACTGGAAGCGACCGTCGCTCGGTTCGCGCCACAAATTATCTCTCCACAATATGTGTATCTTCTTTCCCATCGTTCAACTTGGCGCTGTATGGTATGGTATTTTTGCTATATGCTCTACAAAACAGACACAACTATATGAAAGATCAAGATACAAGCTTCTATAGTCAGAGTGACAATAGCGGCAGCGAAGCAATTGAACCCAATACATCTAAACCGGAAAAGACCTGGGATGGTCCTGTATTGGAGCAGGAACGCACCGCAGAAAAAGAACAAGACGCGATTAATGAACGTTTGGCCGATAAAGCAGATAAAAACGAAAGTTCGGATAATCCGCCTTTAAGAGAAGAGCTTGACCCGCCAACTGCGCCTGATATTATTCCTGACCAATCGCCGGATGAGATCAATTATCCGGGTAAGCAAGGGTTTCCACGTGTTGTACAACCTAAGTATTATGGTTCATCCATAAGCTCTGGTATGGATACAGGTGGCACTGATTCATCGATAGGCAATGAAGACCCCAGAGGCGAACATGGAGAGGAAGCTCAGGAGATTCAACAAAAAGAAGAAGAAGAGAGACAACAGAAAATAAAAGAAAAAGAAGCTGATTTGAGAGAAGCCCGTGAAGGACGTGAGGAAAGCATCAGAAAATCGGAAGAGCAGAATATCTCTGATAATAGGGGTTATAACGAAATCCGTGAAAACTCTCCGGTAAATGATGAGAGAGAGAAAGAGTTTTTAAATTAATATAGCGTGTAAATTTTGGTATGTAGGAATAAGAAAGCCCTGGAATTTCGGTTTCATGGCTTTTTTAGTATTACTTACCCAGCATACTTTTCAGTGCTTCAAAATCAAGTGCTTTTTCAAGTTCTTTCATGGCATTTCCTAAAATCGGGTCTTTCGCATTGCCTTTGAGCACAACTACGAAAAACTGTGGAGAAGTGCGCGGAAGTTTTTTATCAAAATAATCAGGATTAGATTTGATAAGTATCTTTGCAAAGGGGTCATTAGTATTGGTAAAAAGATGTGACATAACCGTATTCGGGTCTTGTTTAACAATCGCCTGTTGATTCAATTCTGATGTCGGCATCTGCAAGTCGGCTTCTACTTTTGCCAAAGCTATATCGTAGCCTTTCATGGCTATAGCTAATTTTTCTTTTTGTTTGTTTTCATCAGTTTTATAGTTGTCTTTTATCTGAGCGGCTTCCTGTGCTCTTCCTTCCGTTAGTTTTTGTTTTCTTCTATCCAGAAATTCCTTTCTGCTTACCAACAAAAATGGTAATTTGTTATCGTAGGTAATTAACCAGGTAGACTGCGGACCGCTGATACCAAACCCCAAACCTGTTTCTTCGGTATAATAATAATAGCTCCCCTTTTTAACAGGCATTTTTGAGATAGCCCCGAAACCCATATCCCAGGGCGAAGAGTCAATAAACGGCTCATATATTTCGGGGCCAAAAACCATATTATTGGCTGAAATATACAAACTGGTTGATGTCTCATGGGCTTTCCCTATGCTATTATTAGTACAGATATATGGCATTAATCTTAAAGCATAGCCGTACAGATTCCCCCATCGGTAGGGGCTTGCCGTATTATAATAAATACCATTATAATCGGCATCTACTCCCATAGGTTTGTAGTTTTGCTGCAAGGCTTTGTGGATATTCCCGATAATAATTTTTTCTTTGGCTATGTCTGCAGCAGAGGTACTGCCCGTCGAGCCTTTCATGCCCTCTGTCCATTTGCCTGCTGTCTTAAGCAACGATTCCTGCGTGCAATTCTGGGCCGGTAAATTAGCTGATATAAACAGATTCAAAACTAAAATCAAAGGCAATGCTTTCATAGTACTTGTTTTTAGCGTTTACTCTTATTGTTTCATGCAATAATAGACTTTAATACGGTATAATCAGCGTGACAGAGCAATTTTGTATAGAATATTTACTGGGTGGCGTTTTTGATAATTCAGAAGTAGAAATCGAGACAATTTATTATCGAAAGAAACGTATATTTGAGTAAAATTGGCTCATGAAAAAACTTATATTTTTACTCTCGGTGTTTATTGTTGCAGGTTGTAGTGTAATCAGGCCATCGCCTAAAAAAGCTTTGGTTGATGGATTATATTTACAGAAGAAAGATGGGATAATAAGAAAAGTATACGTTGATATAGAGGATAACGTTTTACGTACTCATCCTACCAAATTACTCGATCGTCGACTAATCATAGATAGTCTCAATGCCAGTGATTTTTATCCACAAGAGATAAAAGAAGGGGCTATAGAAGAAAGTTTCTTATCTAAACAAAGTTTTGATATCGATTTCCTGACAATTCCATTAAAATACCGTTTTGCAAGCCAGGATGTTCCGGCACAATTGAATACTAATTTGAATGGGGCTGTTTATCTGGGGTATAGGATAGATAAGTATGTGGTCGGTTATAAGCCCGATTTCCTTAGCCGTTCTTTGCGGAATATAACGCACTACGGTTTCTCGTTTGGTGTATTCAACGGTTTAGGGAATACTGCTATGACACCAACCAATACCTTCAACAACATTAGTCAGGAATATGACGGAGTGGTCTGGAACAAAGGTCTTGCCGGAATTTTAGCAATTAATAATTTCACATTGGGTATTTCATTAGGTATAGATAATCTGCTTGATAAAAATAAAAAGGTCTGGATTTATGAATCCAAACCTTGGGTGGGTATTGCTTTTGGGCTTAATTTGAATTAATCTTTACTGCCCGAATATCTCAGCCGAAAGTTTGGCATCCAGGCCATACAAATCGTTTCTGAAATTGATTCGTCCGCTATTATCAACCCAGCTTGTGAAATAGACAATATACACCGGTATAGCAGGGGATACTTTAATGCCTGTTTCTTTATCGGTTTCCAATACTTCAGTCACCTTTTCCTGATTCCATTCTGTATTATTCCTTAACAGGTAAAAAGCAAGTCTTTTAGGGTCTGATAAACGGATACACCCGTGGCTGAAAGCCCTTTTAGAATCACTGAAGTGGCCTTTGGATGGGGTATCGTGCAGATAGATATTGAAGTTATTCGGAAACAAAAACTTCATTTTACCCAAGGAGTTTTTATCTCCCGGTTTTTGTCTGATTGTGTACGGTACATGCTTAGTATAAGCGCCCCAATCTACGCTTGAAGGGTCTATAACTTTATTACCCGATAATACTTCCATATTGTTTCGCGCCAGATACCCCGTACCCCGTTGCAATTGTGGCAATATCTCGTTCCGTATAATGCTTTGAGGAATATTCCAGTAAGGGTTCAGAACAATTGTAGACAGATTGCCTTTAAAGATAGTAGTCTGCGTGGCAGCCTTGCCTACTACCACATTCATCTGCCATATCTGTTTATTATTTTCAAAAACATGCAACATGTATTCAGGAATATTAATGAGCAAATGGTCTTTTTCCAGTTCTTCCGGTACCCATCTTAATCGTTCCATATTCAGCATTATCTGGCTGATACGATGCTGAACAGGCTGATTCATTTCCTTTAGAGTGGCTACATCAATTTTACCACTCTCTTTCAAACCCATGCGCTTCTGAAAGCGAACAACCGCATTCTTTAAGGAATCGGTAAAAGTCATGCTGGTATCTTTGATACTGAAATCACCTGTGAGAAACAGATTCTGCTTGGCCGCTAATAGGCAGGAGTCCCTGTCACCGACCGCTAATTGCTTTTTATCTGTAATGACCTTCGGCCAGCCACCTTTTCTCTCAATATTACGATAAACCCGCAGTTTTTCTTTCAGACGGACATAGTATAGATTGACAGGTTCTCTTACTCTTTCACCCTTATTCATTGAAACCAATGAATCGAGTAGCAATTGGTAATTTTTCTTTTTGCGGGGAATAAACCACTCTAAATCCAAGGGGTTTTTGGTAATACCGCCATAAGCTTTGATGGCATAATTAAAGAAAGTGGTAGTCATCAGCAATTCAAGGCGTTGTACCTCAGCTTTGCGTTTTAAGAAGTCCTTTTCATCATTTTCTGCACTCGCAATAAGGTTATCTAACTCAACATTCTGAAAACTGCTATCTGCAAAATCATAGGTATAATTCTTCAACTGACTGTGGAAATTCTGAGCAGCATTATTGAGACCGTCTTTATTAAACCATGCCGACTGATAGGAGCGGCGGGCATAAAACTCTTTTACCTCTTCTCTAACGGTATCTTCGGCCGAAACAGTTTTGAAAAAATTGTTGACCACACTACTGTCCAGCAATATATCAGCAAAATTCTGAGAGGAATAAATGCTTGAATCGGGTAGTAAGCTTCTGCGTTTTTTGCCTTTTTTACAACTGGTTACACTACCAACAACAGTTAAAATAATACAGAACAGAATAGCTAGTTTTTTACCTCTTAGCATAGGCTGCAGGTGAATTTTCTTTATGAATATATAATAAACTGCCATTGGCAATGACAGGAACAACTTGCGGTATCAGTTCGTTTGGCAAAGCAGGGCAACCGAAGCTGCGGCCTAATCTGCCGTGTTGTTTTACAAAATTAGTACTCACATAGTCGGCTCCATGAATAATCACTTCACGGCGGCGTGCATTATCATTAATACCTTTCTGCAAACCTGCCAGTAATAGGGCCATGCCATGTTTCGGGCTTTGAATGATTTGTCCGACGTTATAGAATCCCAGACTACTTTTATGAGATTCCATCTCATTCGAAAAAGCATGGGCCATATTATTGCCGGAATTACGTCCATGTGCTACTAAGGAAGAAAACAATAGTTTTTTCTGTAATACATCTATTACAAAAAATCTTTCTTCGGTAGATGGCAGATTGAAATCAATGATGGTAATGATCGGTTTCGATGGACGATATTTCTCATAACCTGCCATCGATTCCTGAAAGGCGGTATAATCAACTATACCATTCAGATGACAATCATTATAAAGCATTTCTACAGCACTGATATTAGTAGTAACTGTTTTCTTGCGGGAGATGTTTTCGTGATTAATGTTTTTTGGGGTAATTGTGTTGGCTGAGGATAGTGCAACACTTAGGATAACCAGAAAGGAAATCAGCTGATAAGATTTGAACATAAGCTTGTAATTGTGCAAGGTTAAGCATAAGTATTCTGACCATTGTAGCCGCTAAAAGCGGGTTTTATAGGTTAAAATCTTAATTTTTAAGCATGCGTTTAAGTTGACAATTATTCCATACCGTTTCTTTAACGCCATTGCAGCAAAATCATTTTATAAAAATTGATTTATTTGCTTGCGCTCTTTTGTCGCTCCTAACAAAATCAGCGAAATCTGAATAGCTTAATAAATACCAAAGAATCGGATACAAGAGAACAAATCACGCCTTGAAACAGTTCCCAAGAAGAGAGTATCAACCTATTGGGCCTGGAGGCCTCGGGGTATATTAATAAAAGATTTTATCAGCACCTTATTACTTAGAACCTAAAGGACGGTGCCTCAAAAGTCAATAGGCACAAAATATTATTTGGTCGAGCGCAACCTGCGCGGCGTCCGCCTACACTCTATGCGGGCCGCCCTAAATCCCTCTCCCCAACAGTGGGGAGCGGACGCCGCGGAAGGGTTGGGATGGGGTCTTTGCAAAATAATATTTTGCGAGAAAAACTTTTTAGACACCTTCATC
>CBIHRH010000119.1:0-10141 GCA_966212365.1 uncultured Emticicia sp.
AATAATTGTAACTCTTTATTTACTAATTCATGTATCGATTTCTTAGGACGACACACTTTTAAAAAATCCCCCTTTAGGGGCTAGGGGCTTATGATACGCAACTATTTAAAAATTGCCATTCGTAATCTTGTTAAAAACAAGGTTTATTCATTCATCAATATCGGAGGTTTGGCAGTAGGTTTTACTGTATTCTGCCTGATTGCATTATATGTAGCTGATGAATTAAGTTTTGATAATTTTCATGCTAAAGGAGATAATATCGTAAGATTAGTGCATCATGCCGAATGGGAAGGGGGCGAGGCACATCATGCAGTTACTTCGGCGGCCTTTGCACCGGCATTGAAAGCAGAATTTCCGGAGGTAAAAGGGGCTGTAAGAATGGTACCTGAAGGTGGCGGTGTTATCACATTCAAAGAAAAAACCGTTAAAGCCGGTAATATTCTATTCGCTGATAAAAATGTATTTGATGTTTTCACTTTTCCTTTCGTAGCAGGTAATCCTAAAACTGCGCTTTCAGAGCCAAATACGATTGTTATTACAAAATCATTGGCGAATAAAATATTTGGTAATGCCAAAAGTGCCTTGAATCAGACTATCATGTTTGATAAAATAATGGCTAATAAAATTACAGGTGTCATTCAGGATATTCCGGGTAATTCACACCTACAATTTGAAGGCTTACGTTCATTGCCTGCTAACTTTACTGCAGGCTGGCAGGATTCTAATTTGTATACTTATTTGCTTCTGAGTAATGGCGTTGATAAAGGCAAGCTGGAAGCAAAATTCCCGGCTTTCGCGCAGAAGACCATTTTAAAAGAAATGCCTGTGGTTTCTTATAGAATGGAACTGCAACAATTGCGTGATATTCACTTACATTCCAATCTGCAGTACGAAATAAGCGCCAATAGTTCTATTAATCGTGTCTACTTATTTATAGCATTGGCAGGATTGATATTGATTATCGCTATCATTAACTATATGAATCTGGCAACGGCCAGAGCGGGTTTACGTACCCGTGAGGTAGGCGTTCGCAAAGCCATTGGCTCTACTCAAACCGATTTAATGGGTCTGTTTATTGTAGAAGCACTTACGCTTAGTATTATTGCCTCAGTTATTTCAACTTTTTTGATAACTTCCCTCTTACCATTTTTCAATCAACTGGCAGATAAATCTTTAGAAATCAACAGATTTGGTCTTGGGTTTTCGGTAGTTGTTTTTGCGTTATTCAGCCTGTTTGTTGGCTTCCTTAGTGGCAGCTATCCTGCTTTCTTTATTTCAAGATTCAAAATTGTTCTCGCTTTAAAAGGTTTGTCAGGCAACTTAAACCAAAGTATAATTTTTAGAAAATCATTGGTAGTATTTCAATTTGCAGCAACCATAGTTCTGATTGCCGGAGCCTGGATTATCTATCAGCAATTACAGTTTTCAGCCAACAAAGACCTGGGCTTTAATAGGCAGCAGGTAGTAACGATTCATATTGACGACAGAAATCTACGCTCGAAAGTAGCTGCCCTGAGAGAGCAATTGATGAAAAACCCTTTGATTGAAAATGTAGCCACTGCGGGTAATCCTATTGGTAATAATAATCTGGGACAAACACCTTATTATTTTGAAAAATCAGATGGGTCTATTTCAACCAATTCTACTGTGGTTCAGGAATTGATGGTAAATGCCTCATTTGTGCCAACGATGGATATTAAGATGAAGTTGGGTGAGAATTTCTCAGAAAATAAGATTAATGATGTAACTGGTGCCGCACTTATCAATGAGACCTTGTTAAAGCAACTGGGCTATTCAAATCCGATAGGAAAAAGAATTCAGGTAAAAATCAATAATGGAAATGTAACTATTGAGCGAAAAATAATTGGGGTTTTTAAAGATTTTCATACATACTCTTTGCAGCATAAAGTTGAGCCTGTGGTATTGATTATGCCACCTCAGGTTAGCATGGAAGATAATCTGTACGTAAAAATCAATACTTCTAAAACCAAAGAAGCACTAGCTCATATTGAAAAAACGTATCGCGAATTTGACAAAATAAACCCGATTGAAATCAATTTTCTGAATGAGAATTTTGCCCGCCAATATGAGGCAGAACAAAAACAGGGCGCTTTGTCATTAAACTTTGCCATCATTTCTGTTCTACTGGCTTGCCTTGGACTATTTGGCCTGGCGGCCTTTACAGCACAGCAAAGAGTAAAGGAAATAGGTGTAAGAAAAGTACTGGGTGCCAGTGTAACTTCTATCTTCCTTTTATTGAATAAAGATTTTATGAAACTGGTAGTGATAGCTGCAGTAATAGCCGTACCGTTAGCTGTAGTTCTGATGAATAGCTGGTTGCAAAACTTTGCTTATAAAGTCGAGTTGCACTGGTGGATATTTATCGGCTCAGCCTTTATTTCTTTACTGATTGCTTTGTTGACAGTAAGTTATCAGGCCATCAGAGCAGCGTTGGTAAATCCGGTTAAATCATTGAAAACAGAGTAGCATGGAGAAAGGAAAAAGGAACACGGAGAAAGTAAAAGCATTTAAATTTCAATTGTTCCTTTCTGCTTTCTCCTTTAACCAAAATTTTATGCTTTTCAACTATTTCAAAATCGCATTCAGAAATCTTGCTAAGAACAAGGTTTATTCATTCATCAATATTGGTGGATTGGCTGTGGGTATGTCGGTAGCCATATTAATTGGGTTATGGATTTATGATGAATTGACCTTTAATCAATATCATAAAAATTATGAGAGAATAGGGCAAATACGTTCTATCTCCACTGAGCCCTCTACTGGAGTAAGTGAGGGTAGTCCATATATGCAAATCCCGATGGGGACTGCATTGAAAGAGAATTATAAGCATTTGTTTAGCAAAGTGTTAACCTCCTGGTCTGTAAATGATTTCACTTTGAAATCAGGCAAGAAAAACCTGAACAAAAGAGGGCATTTTGTTGAACCGGGTATTCTCGAATTACTTTCTCTGAAAATGCTGAAAGGCTCTTATGATGGGCTGAAGGACCCTCATTCAATAGTGCTTTCAAAATCTACTGCTGAGGCAATGTTTGGTAATACTGATCCAATTAACCAGAATTTGAAGATTGATAATAAAATTGATGTAAAAGTAACGGGTGTCTATGCTGATATACCTAAAAACTCACGTTTTGGAGAGGTGCAATTCTTTACGCCATGGGACTTGTTTGTATCATCAAATGAGTGGGTAAAAGAGAACGTAACTTCCTGGAATAATACTTCTTTTGGCATTTATGTAGAATTACAACCAAATATTAGTCTGGAAACAGCACAGTCAGGATTGAAAGAATTTTATGCCAGAAATACGCCAAAGGATTTTTACACAATAATGAAGGCTTATAAACCGGAAATATTTGTGTATCCGATGAAACAATGGCATTTGTATTCAGATTTTACAGATGGCCGACCAACTGGCGGACGCATTACGTTTGTATGGTTGTTTGGTATTATCGGTGTTTTCGTACTATTGCTGGCTTCTATCAACTTCATGAATCTGAGTACTGCGCGTTCAGAAAAACGTGCGAAAGAAGTTGGTATCCGCAAGGCTATTGGTTCGGTTCGTAGCCAGTTAATTAGTCAGTTTTTCAGTGAGTCATTTTTAGTGGTATTGGTATCATTTGCTTTATCTTGCCTGCTTATATTTTTCTCTTTATACCCATTTAATGAATTAGCAGATAAAGACATCGCTTTGCCATTTACCAATCTTTATTTCTGGTTGGCAAGTGCCGCTTTTATCGCCTTAACAAGTGTGCTGACAGGACTTTATCCTGCCTTGTATTTATCTTCTTTTCAACCGATTAAAGTACTCAAAGGAACTTTCAAAACGGGTCGTTTTGCTGCCATTCCACGCAAGGCATTGGTAGTTGTTCAATTTACTGTTTCGGTGGTAATGATTATCGGCACAATTGTAGTTTACCAACAAATTCAACACGCTAAAAACCGTCCGGTTGGGTATAGCAAAGAGGGTTTAATCACTGTTAGTATGAATGACCCTAATTATAAAGGCAAGTTTGATTTATTCAAAACGGAATTGCTGAATTCAGGAATGGTATCAAACGTAGCGCTTTCTAACAGCCCTCTGACATCCATCTGGAACAGGAGTAGTGGATTTGTCTGGAAAGGAAAAGCACCCGAAACACCGTCAGGTTTCAATAAAGTATGGATAACAGAAGACTTCGGTAAAATGCTCAACTGGAAGGTAATAGCCGGGCATGATTTCTCCAATAAATTCAAAACAGATTCAGCAGGTGTAATACTGAATGAAGCGGCTGCTAAACATATAGGATTGAAAAACCCGATAGGTGAATATATTAAAACTGAGGACGGAAAATTTAGCTGGCAGATTGTAGGCATTACTAAGGATATTATTATTCAATCGCCTTATGAAGAAATCAATGGTACATTTTATTTTTTAGATGTAAATAAGTCGTCTAGTCAAATGACTATGCGGATTAAGCCGACAGTCAATCCAATCGAAGCCTTATTAAAGATAGAAGCTGTATTCCATAAACTTGTACCATCAGCATCATTTGACTATAAATTTGTAGATGAAGATTATAATAAAAAATTCTCTCAGGAGCAGCGTATTGGTCAGTTATCTACGCTATTTGCTATTCTGGCTATTTTCATTTCTTGTCTCGGGCTTTTTGGCTTAGCTTCTTTCGTGGCCGAACAACGTACCAAAGAAATTGGTATCCGCAAGGTATTAGGTGCTAGTGTAGCCAATCTCTGGCAAATGTTATCGAAAGATTTTGTCGTACTGGTTATTATTTCATGCTTAGTTGCTGCACCTATAGCCTACTATTTCATGAACAACTGGTTAAAAAAATATACATATCATACCGAACTGTCATGGTGGATTTTCGCCACAGCAGGCGGTGGAGCATTAATGCTTACCCTATTGACAGTAAGCTACCAGGCTGTTAAAGCAGCATTGTTAAATCCGGTTAAATCATTAAAAACGGAGTAGAACGCGCCCCCGGCCCCTAAAGGGGAGCGGCTTGCGCACGAGTATTGTCTTTTTTTAAATCCCCTTTAGGGGTTAGGGGTGTAATTTTTCAAACTTTTAAGTCGTCCCCATTTAGGGGCTAGGGGTTATGTTATTCAACTATTTCAAAATCGCATTCAGAAACCTTATTAAGAACAAGGTTTATTCGTTTATCAATATTGGTGGGCTTGCTGTAGGCATGTCGGTAGCTATATTGATTGGGCTATGGATTTATGATGAATTATCGTTTGATAAATACCATAAAAATTATGATGCTATTGCTCAGATACGTAGCATAGGAACAGACCCAAATACAGGAGTTACCAGAAGCGGTACTGCTTTACAATTCCCAATAGGAACAACGCTTAAGAACAATTACAAGCACTATTTCAAACATGTATTACTGGCGTTTTGGGTAGGTGATTATACACTTTCATCCAACAATGATAAATATCCGAAGAGAGGAGAGTTTATTGATGGTGATGTGATTGACATGCTTTCTTTGAAAATGCTGAAAGGCTCAGCCGCTTCGTTACAAGACCCTCATTCGATTATTCTTTCAAAATCTACAGCTGAGGCTATTTTCGGTAGCCAGGATCCACTAAACAAACATCTGAAAATAGACAACCGCATGGACGTAGTGGTGAGAGGAGTTTATGAAGATCTGCCAAAGAATAACCGTTTTAGTGATGTGCAGTTTTTCTCTCCCTGGTCTTTATGGGTATCATCTAATGATTGGGTAAAAGCCAATGAAAACGAATGGAATAATAGTTCATTCAATGTCTTCGTACAACTCCATCCGAATATATCAGTTGAACAGGCGAATGCTGGTTTGAAAGGCTTTTATGATAAAAATGCCCCTAAGGAAATTGCTGACGATTGGAGGAAATATAATCCGGGTATATTTTTATATCCAATGAAGCAATGGCATTTATATTCAGAGTTTAAAGATGGAAAAGTAGCAGGCGGGCATATCACATTTGTATGGCTGTTTGGTATAGTGGGTATTTTTGTATTGCTTTTGGCTTGTATCAATTTTATGAACCTGAGTACGGCCCGTTCTGAAAAACGTGCGAAAGAAGTAGGCATCCGTAAAGCTATTGGCTCAGTCAGAGTACAGCTGATTCAGCAATTTTTGAGCGAATCGTTTTTAGTTGTTTTGTTTGCCTTTGCTTTGGCTATTGGTTTTATTATATTGGCATTGCCGTGGTTTAATAATCTGGCCGATAAAGATATGTCTGTGCCATTTACTAATCCGGTTTTCTGGGCTATTAGTGTCGTATTTATCGTATTTACTGCTTCTTTAGCAGGTATGTATCCTGCTTTCTATCTCTCATCATTCCAACCTGTGAAGGTATTGAAGGGTACTTTCAAATTGGGCCGGTTTTCATCTTTGCCTCGCAAGGTTTTAGTAGTTGTTCAGTTTACGGTTTCAGTGGTATTGATTGTGGGTACTATTGTGGTGTATCAACAGATTCAGCACGCACGAAACAGACCTGTAGGTTATAACAGAGAAGGATTAATCAAGGTAGCATTGAATGACCCTAATTACAAAGGTAAGCAGGATGTGATAAAAGATCAACTAATTGCTACCGGAATGATAGAGAATCTGGCGCTCTCATCAAGCCCAATGACAGAAATATGGAGTAATGCGGGCGGGTATAACTGGAAAGGCAAAGACCCTGAACTAGCCTCTGATTTTGCGGTAATCAATGTAACCCATGATTTCGGCAAACTGGTAGACTGGAAAATTAAAGAAGGACGCGATTTTTCGAGAGCTTATGCAACAGATTCAAATGCTATCATTATCAACGAAACTGCCGCAAAATACTTAGGACTTAAAAATCCTGTTGGTGAGTTTATTACCAATCCTGATGAAGGCACTAATGAAACCTGGCAGATTATTGGGGTAGTGAAAGACTTAGTGATGCAGTCGCCATACGACCCTGTGAAACGTTCTTTCTATTTTCTAGACCCTAAGTATGCGGATGTTAGTCAGATGATTATCAAAATCAAACCTAGTGTCAGTGCTAGTGAGGCTTTGCCTAAAATAGAAGCAGTGTTCAGAGAGATAGTGCCATCTGCTTTATTTGATTACAAGTTTGTAGACCAGCAGTATGGTAATAAATTTAATCAGGAAGAGCGTATAGGTAAATTAGCCAGTTTCTTTGCCTTATTGGCCATCTTTATCTCCTGTTTAGGCCTTTTCGGATTAGCCTCTTTCGTAGCCGAACAACGCACCAAGGAAATAGGTATCCGTAAAGTATTGGGCGCAAGTGTAACCAGCTTGTGGCAAATGTTGTCTAAGGATTTTGTAGTGCTCGTTGTTATCTCATGTCTTATTGCTGCGCCAATTGCGTACTATTTCATGAATCAATGGTTAACAAAATATGATTACCACACCGAAATATCATGGTGGATTTTCGTAGTAACAGGATTAGGTGCACTAGGTATTACGCTACTAACGGTTAGCTATCAGGCTGTAAAAGCAGCTTTGATGAATCCGATAAAGAGTTTAAAAACGGAGTAACTCCGCGCGGCGTCTGCTCGGCCCCTAAAGGGGAGTTGCTTTCGCCTGAGTAATTGCTCAGGTTAAGTATTACCAATTGAGGCCAAGAAGTATATTATCTAACTTAAAAAAGTTCCCCTTTAGGGGCTAGGGGCTTATGATACGTAATTATCTAAAAATCGCATTTCGTAACCTTGTAAAAAACAAGGTTTTTTCTGCTATTAATGTATTTGGGTTGGCTATTGGTATTGCCACTTGCTTAATCATCATGCTTTTTGTGCAGGATGAATTAAGCTATGATAGATACAATGAAAAGGCAAACAGGATGGTGCGTGTGGTCTTTAAAGGGACGATTAATGGAGAAGATATGAAAGAGGCCGTAACCATGGCCCCGACAGCCTCTACTCTAAAAAATGATTACCCTGAGATAGAAGATGCTACCCGGCTAAGAAACTATGGCTACCATAAAATTACAGTTGGAGAAAAAACATTTAAAGATGGCAACCTGGCTTATGTTGACGCTAACTTCTTCCAGATATTTACGCTCCCGCTTATTAAAGGAGATGCGAAAACCGCATTGCTTGAACCTAATACTATAGTGATTACTCAGGCAATGGCTGATAAATACTTTGGGAAAGAAGACCCAATCGGTAAAGTATTGAATTTTAAGGATTGGAAACAGGTATATAAGGTAACAGGTGTCATTGAGAAAGTGCCTGCTAATTCACATTTCCATTTTGATTTGTTTGGCTCAATGGCAAGTCTGGAAGAGGCGAAAGGAACGAGTTGGATGGAATCTAATTATTTCTCTTATCTACTATTGCGCAAAGGTCAGGATTATAAAAAACTTGAAGCCAAACTACCACAGGTGGTAGAGAAATACGTTGCTCCACAATTGCAAAAAGCCTTAGGCGTAACATTAAGTGAATTCAGAAAAAAAGGTAATGATATAAGGTTTCATTTACAGCCATTAACAGATATTCACCTATACTCTGATTTTAGTGTGAATATTGAGCCCGGTGGTGATGTTCGTTACGTATACATATTTGGTGCAATTGCCATCTTTATGATACTGATTGCCTGTATCAATTTCATGAATCTTTCTACGGCAGGTGCTTCAAAACGTGCCAAAGAAGTGGGTATCAGAAAGGTATTAGGTTCTATTAAATACGAGTTAATAGGGCAGTTTCTTCTTGAATCATTAATGCTGACCTTTTTTGCTCTAGCCATCGCATTGGTGATGGTTAAAATAGCGTTGCCTCTGTTCAATGATTTATCAGGTAAAGAACTAAGTCTGCAATTTTCTAATTACCCACTTGTAATTACTGGTCTTGTTTTATTTGGTTTATTAGTAAGCCTATTGGCAGGCAGTTATCCTGCATTCTTTCTTTCTTCTTTTACACCTGCTTCGGTGCTAAAAAGCAAGTTTATGGTAGCAGGTAAAACTATTGGTTTGAGAAGCGGACTGGTTGTTTTTCAGTTTATGATTTCTATAGCGCTGATTATTGGTACAACTATCGTTTATCAGCAGTTGTCGTATATCCAAAGCAAAAAACTTGGGTATAATAAAGACCAATTATTGGTTTTAAGAAACTCATGGGCATTGGGACAAAATGAACTGATTTTCAGAGACCAGCTTCTAAGTGACCCAAGAGTAATGAATGTCACCGTTTCAGGACACTTACCTGCCGGACCTACCAATACCAATATGTCGGGGACTTATCCGGATGAAAATGTGAATCAGAACAGAAGAACCATCATCTATCAGGTAGATGACCGGTATATCCCGACTATGGGAATGGAATTGGTGAGTGGGCGCAATTTTTCAAAAGAATTTGCCACAGATTCGTCGGGGATAATTATTAACGAGACAATTGCTGAAATTTATGGTTGGGGCAAAGATGCCGTAGGGCATACTGTAAATAGATTTATGGATAACCAGGGGAATAAGAAAGCATATAAAGTGATTGGTGTAGTAAAAGATTTTCATTTCAGATCATTGCATGAAGAAATTGCTCCATTGGTAATGGTTCTGGAAAACAATTCGGGTTTAATCGTAAAAGTTAAAGCACAGGATATTCCGGGCTTAGTAAAAGACATGAAAAGCCAATGGGCAGCATTTAAGGTAGAAGAACCTTTTGACTATTCTTTTCTTGATGAGCTTTTCCATAAGACGTATATGTCCGAACAAAAGACTGGTGTCATTTTGGGGGTATTCACCGGGCTTACTATTTTCATCGCTTGCTTAGGCTTATTTGGATTGGCCACTTTTACTGCTGAGCAACGCATCAAAGAAATAGGCATCCGTAAAGTACTAGGTGCCAATGTATCACAAATTGTTATTTTACTTTTAATTGATTTCGTGAAGTTAATTCTGATAGCCTGTTTAATCGCCTTCCCTTTAGGTTATTGGGGAATGGATAAATGGCTACAGGATTTTGCTTATAAAGTAGACATTGAATGGCCTGTATTTGTATTGGCCGGCGCAGGTGCCATCGGTGTTGCCTTACTTACGATTAGCTTCCAGGCAATCAAAGCAGCATTGTCGAATCCGATAAAGAGTTTGAAGACGGAATAGCGAAAGGCATGGAGTAGAGGTTAATAGTCATAGACAAAAACGATTTTCT
>CBIHRH010000120.1:0-10133 GCA_966212365.1 uncultured Emticicia sp.
AGGGTGTTGAGGATCTGAGTAGAACGTTACGCGCTCGTCTAATATTTTTTCACCTAATTTGGTTTTCCCTCCAGGTTTACTCATTGATGAACGTCCTTCGTCAGCACTACGGGCATCCATGTCAAAGTAAAGATTCTCTAAAAGTACCACTCCGGCTGTTGGCTCTAAAATAACGGTGTATTTACCAGGCTCTAATGCTTTTGCACCTACCGAACCTTTTGATTTCTGAATAGCGATTCTAGTGGCTGCAGCCGTATCTAATTTATTAACATCGCTGTACCCTTTGGCTACATAGCCAGAGCCTGTTCCATCCTGTGTACGGACAGTCAAAGAGAAATTAACATTAGAATCCAGATAATAGGCAAACAAACCCTTAGAGTTCATCATGGCATTAAAGCCTTTACGGTCTTCTAAGAACCCTGCTGCAATCAAATTCTGATCTCTGGTTAATTTAAGGCTCTTTTCTACGGCATCTGCACGGGTGGCAGGGGTAATATTGGCAGTAGAATCAAAATAACCGCTTGATTTTACATATTGTTGAGGCTCTAGAACCCCTACATATTCAGGGTTTTCAGGAGCCAATTGTGCTAACTCCTCAGATCGACGTACTACCTTCTCGATAGACGCATCGTCTAATTCGTCAATAGTAGCAACCCCTACTTTTTTGCCATAGGCTGATTGAACCTGTAAATTTACGTTAGTTAGTGCACCACTGGTAGATACCTCATTACGAGCATATCTTATATTACCACGTGTTTCACCCAGCAGATTCACTTCACATTCATCTGCTTTAGAATACTTCAAAACCTTTTGTAACAAGGCTTTAGCTTCTGCTTCGGTTAGTATAACAGCCATTGATTTTCGAATTTAATGGTTAAAGGAACATGGAAAACGGAACAAGGATAATGAAACAAGTATACTTTGCAGATTTTACTTTCTCCATTCTCCCGCAGCGGCGTACCGCTTTTTCCTTTCTCCAAATAAAGAATTAGATTTTACGAGCCGTATTAATGACATTTACTCCATTAAAACGAGCCGTCGAACTACCATGTGATACAGCACTTGATTGCGAAGGTTGACCCTTGCCATCAAAGAACGAACCACCTAAACGATAGTCTCTTTCGTCGCATATCTGCGTACAAGAATTCCAGAATTCCTGTGTGTTCGATTGATACGCCACATCTTTTAACATTCCTTCAATCTTACCATCTTTGATTTCATAAAACAATTGTCCGCCAAACTGGAAGTTATAACGTTGTTGATCAATTGAGAACGAACCATCTCCGATAATATATACTCCTTTCTTAACATCTTTAATCATTTCTTCAACCGAAAGCGGGGTTTTACCCGGTGCCAACGATACATTGGCCATACGTTGGAATTGAACCGACGACCAGCTATCTGCATAACAACAACCGTGTGATTCTTTTTCGCCAATGATATGCGCCTGATCTCTGATAGCCTGATAATTTACCAATGTTCCATCTTTCACTAAGTCCCAACGCTTTGTTTGTACCCCTTCGTCGTCCCAACCTACAGCGCCTAATGAACCTACCTGTGTTTTATCGGCAAATAGATTTACCTGTTTACTACCATAGTTGAAATTTTTGCTTTGCCATTTATCTAAGGTTGCAAATGAGGTACCTGCAAAATTGGCTTCATAACCTAATACACGGTCAAGTTCTAATGGGTGACCTACCGACTCATGGATTGTCAACCACAAGTGGGATGGGTCTAATATTAAATCATATTTACCTGCTTCTACTGATTTAGCTGTCAGTTTTGCTTTAGCTTGTTGGGCAGCTGCCGTTACATCTTCTAACATATCATAGCCTTTGTTGTAACGGGTAGTGATACCTGCTATTTTATCGGACGGATTCGCCTGCAAGTATTCATAACCCATACCAACCGGTGCACTTAATGCCTGACGGGTTTCGAATTTACCTGTCTTAGGGTCAATAGCTGTTACAGCGGCAATAGGCCAGATACGGTGAATATCCTGGTCGATATATGAACCATCAGTTGAAGCAAAGTATTTTTGCTCATTCACCATGAATAATACCGAGTTAACATAGTTTGCACCATTTTTAAGCGCAGCATCGTTAACACTTAATAATAAATCTACTTTCTCTTTAATAGGTACTTCAAAGGCATTCTTTTTAATTGGAGCTTTCCAGCTTACTTCACCAAAGCCTTTTTGTGGAGCCAGTTGTACAGGCTCTTTCAGCAATTTAGAGTTGGCTTTTGCGATGGCTACTGCTTCTTCGGCAGCTTTGGCTGTATCGGCTTCTGTTTTGGCATCTACCACAGCGGCAAATCCCCAGCAACCGTTGGCAATTACACGTGCCCCTACACCATAAGACTCAGTATTGACGATATTCTGCACTTTGTCTTCACGTGTTACGACAAACTGATTCAGATATCGACCGATACGGATGTCGGTATAGGTAGCGCCTTTGGCTTTGGCAGCGTTCAGGGCAGCATCAGCTAAACGCTTCTTTAATGCTATATCAATGCCTCCGTCCAATAAGGCTTCCTGTGAAACCGAATTGCCTACAATCGGAATATTGGGCAACATCATCGCGCCAAATCCCATACCAGATAATTGGATAAAGTCTCTTCTTTTCAAAGCTTTTTCAGTTTTTATTTTGTGAGTGAAAGATTAATTTTAGTGTAACTATAAAAGTAAGAATTAAAATGAACTAAATACTAACCCAGTAAGGGGGATTTTGATGAATGGCCCAATAAATGTGCTGAGAGGACTGTTAAATGATGTTAAATGGGATATTTATGAGATTTTAAGACCGTCCTCAAATGGATAGCCCGTGTTTCACCGAATGAATTCGGTGTCTAAAACAACAAAGGTCTTTTTTGCATACATTGCCGGACTTAAGTCCGGCTTACATATATAAATATTCCATTGTTATTTTAGACGGCGAATTCATTCGCTGTGTGTCAGGTTTTGATTATCGTAACCTTTACACCGCATCAGAAAGCGATGAGAAGGTAAAGTCTCTGATTTTCATTGGCGGTATCATGTTTCCACCTACACGTACCGGAGCACCTAATGCTTCAAGGTTGTTTAACATGATGACCGGACTTTCGTTGAAACGGAAGTTTTTTACAGGAAACTTGATTTGCCCTTTCTCTATATAAAAAGTTCCGTCACGGGTAAGACCCGTATAGAGCAAGGTTTGAGGGTCAACGGCACGGATATACCAGAAACGCGTTACCAGAATACCTTTTTCAGTACCTTTAATCAAATCAGCTAATGATTGGGTACCTCCCTGCATTAGGAATCCATTGGGCGGTGGAACAGCCTTAACGCCTTTTTTATCTGCCCAGAATCTTGAATAAGTCAGGTTTTTTACCACACCATTCTCAATCCATGAGATTTTTTCTTGTGGACGTCCATCACCTGAGAATCCTGCGTTTGGTACTTCTCCATTGGTAGGGTCAGAATAGATATTTACTCTTTCGTCGAATAGTTTTTCTCCTAAACGAGTACCACCACCTTTTTTGCTCATGAAACTTCTGCCTTCATCCGCATTACGGGCATCGATGCTACGCATCATGTTTTGTAATAAATCGACAGATGCCGCAGGTTCTAAAATAACGGTGTATTTACCAGGTTCTAATGCCTGTGCGTTTACTGAAGCCATTGCTTTTTGCATCGCTACTTCGGTAGTCGATTTAGTATTCAGTTTTGATACATCATTGAAATCTTTGATAGCATACCCTGAACCTAAACCATCTGCTGTACGAACGGTGATTGAGAAATCTACTGATGTTGCTTTATTATACCCAAATAGACCTTTGCTATTACCAATGGCAAAAAAGCCGGTGGTATCTTCCAGATAACCTGCCGCTACCAGATTCTTTTTAGAACAGGGGTCGATACTATCGAATGCTGCTTTAGCTCTGAAATCAGGATTGATGTCGGCAGTTTTTTGCGCAAAAGTATTAGACTCTAAGTAGGTTTGCGGCCCTAACATAGGCATATATTCAGGGTTTTCAGGAGCTAGTTTGGCGATTTCCTCAGCCCTGCGAACTGTTTTTTCTAAAGAAGCATCATCAAACTCATTGATAGTTGATGTACCTGAGCGTTTGCCGTAAACCGCCGTTACAGCCAATGATAAGTCCGTAGACTCTCCACTGGTAGAAACAGTATTACGGGCATAACGAATATTCCCGGTGCGACGGCCCGTTAAGCCAACGCTCATTTCGTCTGCTTTTGAGAAAGCTAAAACCTTGTCGATTATCTTTTTAGCTTCTTCTTTTGTTAATATTGCCATCTTGAATATGCTTTTTGAAAGATTGGTTAAAGGGTATTGGAACACGGAGAACGGTTAAAGGAAAAAGGAAGCCATATTACCTAATTAACATTTCTCTCCTACCTCTTTATTTTACTTTTTCCTTTCTCCATTTTCCTTTCTCCGATATTATATTTTTCTGCCTGTATTAATGACATTGACACCATTAAAACGAGTAGTAGAACTACCATGCGAAACCGCGCTTACCTGCGATGGCTGACCTTTTCCATCGAAGAATGAACCGAAGGTACGGTAGTCATCTTTGTCACAAATCTGTGCACATGAGTTCCAGAACTCCTGCGTATTTGATTGATAAGCCACATCGTCAAGCATTCCGGCTATCTCTCCATTTTTGATTTCGTAGAATAGCTGTCCGCCAAATTGGAAGTTATAGCGTTGCTGGTCAATTGAATACGAACCACGACCGATAATGTAGATGCCTTTCTCTACGCCCTTAATCATATCCATCACGTTCAGTTTTTCTGCACCCGGACGAAGCGATACGTTTGGCATACGTTGGAATTGCACCGAGTTCCAGTTATCGGCATAGCAACAGCCATGCGATTCTTTTTCACCCAGAATATTCACCTGGTCTCTGATAGCCTGATAGTTAACCAGAATACCATCTTTAATCAAATCCCACTCTTTGCAAGGAACACCTTCGTCGTCGTATCCTACAGTACCCAGTGTATACGGTTGCGTTTTATCGGCAACAATATTTACTTGTTTACTACCGTAATTAAAACTCTTGGTTTTCCATTTATCTAATGTTGCAAAGCTGGTTCCGGCGTAGTTGGCTTCATAACCCAATACACGGTCTAATTCAGTCGGGTGGCCTACTGACTCGTGGATGGTTAATCCTAAGTGGTTAGGGTCTAACACTAAATCGTATTTACCCGGTAGAACCGACTTGGCTGTCATTTTTTCTTTGGCTTGTTTGGCAGCATTAATGGCATCTTCTACCATATCATAAGAGTTACGATAGCCTACCAAACCATTTGGCCCTGGTATTTTTTCACTTGCCAGTCCATCAAGATACTCATAACCCATACCCATTGGCGAGCTGATAGCATCGCGGGTTTTGAATTTTCCTGCCTGACGGTCAACGGCTGTAACAGTAAAGGTTGGCCAGATACGGTGAACGTCCTGATCAATATATGAACCATCTGAAGAAGCGAAATACTTTTGTTCGTTTACAAAAAACAGATTGGAAGTAACAAAGCCTGCACCATTTTTCATGGCTTCGCTGTTTACTTTCATCAGTAAATCAATTTTTTCCTGCACCGGAATCTCAAACGCATTCTTTTTAATAGGCGTTTTCCAGGCAACTTCGCCCACGCCTTTTTGCGGAGCCAATATCACAGGTTCTGTCTGGATTTTCGCATTGGCTTTAGCAATAGCAACGGCTGTTTCGGCTGCTTTGGCAATGCCTGCATTACTCACATCGCTGGTAGCAGCAAATCCCCATGTACCATTGGCTATCACTCTGATACCCACACCATACGACTCAGCATTTACGATGTTCTGTACTTTGTTTTCACGGGTAAAGAGGAACTGTTGAAGATAACGACCGATACGTACGTCGGTATAAGTAGCTCCTTTAGCTTTAGCGGCATTGAGTGCCACATCGGCCATTTTCTTTTTCGTAGCGGCGTCAGCCCCGGGCTCGAGCAGGTGTTCAACCGGAACTATATTACCTAAAACAGGTATGGTTGAACCCATCATAGCCCCCAGACCCATACCCGACAATTGGATAAAATCCCGTCTTTTCATAATTGGGTGAGTAATTGAAGTTTGAAAGATGAAATACTATTCGTAAAAATGAACAAAAACTCTATACTTCGCAATTTTTACCGCAAAATTCCCCCAATATGGGTGAATAGCTGGCAATAGGAGAGAGGATAAGTTTAGTTTCTGTTAAAAATTCTTTTTTAAAAATAATCAAAAATTAAAACATCGCCATTGTGCCACGACCAAATAAGAATTTTCAGCGACTTAGAGAGACGTATAGGAGGAATAGAATTGGATTTATTTGAGTTTTGGGATTATAGAACATTATTTTTTCTTCTGCGCAAACAACCAATCCAGTAACCCCGGAGTATCAATGACCTCATTCCATATATTATGCGCTTTGTCTGGGTACTCTGTGTATTTAGGATTTCCTCCTGCTTTTTTCATCGCCTCAATTATTACTCTGGAGCCAATTACCGGAACATTGATGTCTTTTGTTCCATGAAAAGCCCAAACAGGTATATTGATAATGTTTTTAGCTAAGGAAGCATCCCCTGCGCCTGAAATAGGAATAGCCGCCGCAAATAGGGTAGGGTGGGTAGAGATAAAATGCCATGCTCCATATCCTCCCAATGAATTGCCTGCCACATAATATCTATTTGTATCTAATGGGAGTTTTTGTTCTAATGAAGCAATCGTTTCAAAAACCAACGAATCAACAGACGGGAAATTAGGGATACCACCCCAGGTAGAACCCATAGTGCATTGCGGAACTAAAAGAAAAGCAGGATACTTAGCCCTGTTTTCAGGCTTTGAAAGTAAAGGTCCAGGCAAAGATGAACCAACAAACTACTAATGGATATAGCCTGGTTGAATCATAATTCAGAGGTTTCAATAATTGGTATCTTAAAGTATCGTTATGGCTATTTACATAAATTCCAGCTTCAAAAGGTTCAGCAAGTTTTTTGAGATGGGCGTCTTCTCGTCTGGCATTTTTATCAATATCAAGGCTATCCATCAATAGAATGGAACAGAAATATAACCCACCCATTGATATAATAAATATAGCAAAACTCATTGTGCTTATCCATGATTCCATACCGGATACAGGATTATCTGTACTTATTTTCTTTTCTTCCCGAAAATGAAAAATAAAGGCAATAGGCACTAATGTTCCGGCTAATCCTACCCATTGTTCTACACGCATCATCATGCCACTTTGCATAAAGCTAGTGGAGTTTATGGTCAAAATAATAGCTGAAGTCATAATAATTCCTTCAACTAATAGTATAATCCCTGCTATTCTCAGCCATCGTTTTTTACCTGTACCAGAACTGAATAGGCTTATGGCATACAAGATGCCTGTTGCCAGAGAAATAATAATGAACAGAATATGATAGCTGAGTATCTCTTTGGTCTGCATGAGTCGCAGAAAAGAGAAAAAATGAAAGGTAGAGGCAACAATGGACAGGATAAGTGCCCAAAAAGCAAACGAATATTGATAGAAATGATAGTATTTCAACAAAATAACCGACCACACCAACCATACCAGAAACTCAAAAGTAAACCAACCACCTATGGATGGTAGGCTGTTGGCGTGTACACCAACTACCAGATACACAATGCTCTTAAACAAAATAAGAACAGCATAAATAGCAGTAAAAGTAATAGCAGCAGAATAGAAATTGCGGGGCATTTGCATGATTGAATAACATGTAAGCGAAAGATAGAAACACTATTTCAATCGAGCAAAATTTGTTGAAGTAAATAATAAAAGAGATTTAAAAGAATAGAAGTAGTTTATTGTTCAATTAAAGAAGGGAAAGAACTTGTTGTTCTGGCTCTTTCCCTTATATTTTTCTTATGGCTTTAACTTTAAATTGATTGTTAAGGGAGCAGCATTACCTGTTGCCACATTGGCTGTATAATTCCCTATTTTAAAAAAGCCTATACGTCCTTTCGCATCTTTAAAGGCAAAAACTTTTCCTACTGCAGCATCTGTAGTTCGATTGGTCACATCAGCAAATCTATTTAATTTTTCGAAATCAACCTTATAGTTTTTTACTACACGCTCAAAGTCAGCAACTGTTTCAACAGAATCAAAAGCAGCGACTGACATTTGGTTATAATATTCAACATTTGCTATCTTAGAATTAGTGATAGTACTAAAGGAAGCTACATCTCCAGTTCGGGTTGACATACTTTTTATATTTTCAAAAAAACGGCAGGAGGAACAACCACCTCCATGATAATTATATGCAAAATCGATACGGTCAGATACTGTTACTGCTTCTGTTTGAGAATAAGCTTTACCTTCGGCCAGGCTAATAAAACCCTTACGGGAAGCAAGAACGTTACCATTAGAGGTTCCTGTAATGCTTTCAACGGTAAATTCTTTTTTATCGACCGGAACTGGTGCAGGGTCAGATGATTTGCAGCTGCTCAAGACAATAAGCCCAAGCAGAAAGAATTGTGAAATTTTCATAGCTATAAAATGTAATTTAATAAAATTTAAAACAGCCAAAGTCAGCCCAAAGGGCTTGATTTTTAGCTGAAAAGTCACGGTTTTTGTTTGTTAATAAACAATTCTTGGCTAAAGTTCGAAAATAAGTCATTGAAGACCATGGTTTTTATTAGTATTTTACTAAGCGGTAAAAGGGTCTTGGGATGCTCTCAGGAGAGATAATGTTTATTTTTTTTCAACAAAACAAAAGAGCCGCAAATATCGCGGCTCTTTATAAATATTAAGTAATGTTCTAATTTATTAAGCCTTTTACACCCTTTCAAACATCTTCAACATCTTCTCAATAGCACTTTCAGAATGAAGCATTGCGGTACAATCTAAAGTGTCTTGTGTAACGGCTGATGCGCGTTGCAGCATTTGTTTTTCATAAGCCGCTATAGCCTCCTGAACGGAACTGAAATCATCGCTAATCAGACAATCGGCTAATTCGTAAGCATCTTGCATGGCCATGTTTACCCCTTCTCCTGCGTAAGGTGGCATTCGGTGGGCTGCATCACCCAACATTGTCAGATTGGGAAAGGCTTCCCATTGCTGGTCTAAAGGATAATGGTACATCGGACGAGGTACAAACCAGAGTTCATCACTTGAGAATAGTTCCTGCCATTGGCTATCCCAACTGTTAAATGCTTCCTTAAACCAGGCAAAGACCTGCGCTTTATCACCAAAATCAATCTCACTGGCTGTTACCCAGTTCTCTGGAACTTTACAACCCGTATAAAAGGACAAGCTACCATCGCCCTTAGCGCTTAAAATTAGCGATTGCTCATCACCAAAAGCAAAGATTTTTCCTCCATTTACCAAATCATATAGATGAGGTGCATTGATAGCTGCACGGTATAAATTACCTTCAACTGCTGTAATGCCAGAATAAATAGGCTTAATATTATTAATATAAGGACGGATTTTTGAATTAGCTCCATCGGCAGCAATCACAATGTCTGCATAGGCCGATGTCCCATTTTTGAAATGCAAGAGCCAACCTTCACTTTTTTTCTCCATCTTAAGAAAATAAGAATCCCATACTACGGTATCATCAGGCAATGCCTCTAAAAGAATTTTGCGCAAAGGGCCACGGTCTATTTCGGGGCGATGCTCACCAAAATCATCGGCTGTGTGGTCGTCCATTTTTATATTGCCTGCTTTGTCAAGTATTCTTAGTTTGCCTGCGTCAGGTCTATGATTGGCATAAAAAGCGTCTATTAATCCGGCTCTGCGGAGTGCTTCTAATCCTGATTCTTTATGCAGGTCAAGCGTAGCACCTTGTACACGCACGTCTTTATTCGCATCACGTTCATATACTTTTACGTTTTCACCTTTCAATGCCAATAAGTTGGCTAATGTTAACCCTCCCGGGCCACCACCCACAACTGCTATTTTTTTGTCTTGTAATATCATACCATAATTGATTTATGGCACAAAATTACTGCTTTGGTAGAGTCGATTATTGGATAAAAAGGGGGTTTTTTTTTAAAAAAAAAAATTTTTTGGGCCAACCACCAAAATTTTTTTTTTTTATTATTTAAAAACAAAGGTAATAAAAAAATTTGTAAAGAAAAAAAAATAAA
>CBIHRH010000121.1:0-10123 GCA_966212365.1 uncultured Emticicia sp.
CTGAAAGCATATATTAAAATTGTCTGAATTAAGATACTTCAAAATGTAGCTTCATACCTTCATGACTTGCCTTGAAGCCTAATTTCTCATAAAAATGCAAAGCTTCGGGGCGGCTTTTATCTGTTGTTAGTTGCAAGATATGCGCTTTTCTTTCTTTTGCCCTTTCAATTGCCCACTCAAACATCTGCTGACCTATTCCTCCACCTCTCAAATCTTCCCGAATCCTTACAGCTTCTATCTGCGCTCTGATACCTCCCTGATAGGTAAGATATTGAATAAAGCTTAGCTGCAAAGTGCCGATAACCTCGCCATCTTTTTCAACCACTACTAATTCCTGATTAGGGTCGGCATCAATATTTTCAAAAGCTGCATAATACCTTTCTGGTAATGGTTCTCTATAATCTTCTCGCAACTTACCTAATTTATCATTGGCAAGCATTTGTACAATAAATGGGACGTCTGATTTTGTGGCTTTTCGGAATATCATTATTAATAGCTTATTTCTTCGTTATTTTGGCTTCTGCCAATTCAATTTTTTTATCAATTAATAGATAAGATTGCACTTTGTTCTTATTGAAGTCTATCACCTGACTTACGCCTATGCCGTCAGCTTCGGCCCATGTAACAAATACATTATTGCCTTCTAATTCTTTCTGGTAATATCTGTCGGTTTCCTGCCTGCCTTTTTCTTCTCCAAAAACGCATTCCCAACGGAGGGTGCTATCTGTCAGACATTTTACTTCATAGCGTGCATCGCCGTAATCATATACATAAGTTTGTCCAACTTCTAGTTTTCCCGTTTTTATAAGCGGAATTTCTTCGCCTTTGCCAATGCAAGAAGTTAAAAAAACAATGGAGCTAATTAATAATAAAATTTTATTCATGAGTTTAAATAGATGTTAGTGGTTTCTATAGTTTTAAATTTTTAAAGCAGCTACCTGACTTCTATGTCTGTCGATATGAAAACGCAGAAATTCCAACCTTTGCCGGATATCAAATGGTCCTGAGATAGGATGGGGGAAAGTCATTATGTCCAGGTCTTCATCAGTCAATTTATTGACAAGTCCATGTAAAGGCACATCCAGACTTTTCAGATAATTAGTCCATAAATCAATCGGACCACCTATACGTGGGGCGGCGCTGGCAGGTACTATTTCTTTTGTTTTCCAGGTACGGTCAATAATTACCTCAATGAGTAACCCTTTGTTTACAGGTTCCCCTTCCCATACCGATTTACCTTGTTCTTTAGCCTGAATGGTTTTATAGATGGCTACTAACCCGTTTTGTTCAGCCCAATAGAGATGCTCTGTGATTTCTACGGCATTCCAGACATCATCAGAAACCTTGTGGCTGATCTGATCTGGACTTAAACTGCTAACTTCTGATAGATATTCAGCCCGGGCTTTGCTAATTGAATCGATTAGTAATTGTACTTGGGTCATAGATGGATAGGTTAGAATAACTACTCAAAATAAATAGAATATGACTAATGGTACGGCTTATTTTTTAGGAATTACTGCAGTAGCTTCAATTTCAATCAGTACATCATCCCGGTACAATTTGCTTACTTCAATCAAAGTGCTGGTGGGTGGTGTTTTTGTGTTTACAAACTTGTCACGAACATCTCTTACTAACTGTATTTTACTTACATCCTTTATAAAGTAGCTTAGTTTAGCCAGATGATTCATATTGCCTCCTGCTTCTTCAATGATATTTTTGATATTAATAAAGACCTGCTCGGTTTGCCTGGCAAAATCATCTTTACCAACCAGATTCCCTTGCTTGTCGAGCGGAACTTGTCCTGCAATGAGTAGCATAGTAGCATTACCTAAATCTATCTGGGCAACCTGGGAGTATCCTTTGGGAGAGGCAACAGAGCTTGGATTAACCAGTTTTAAAGGACTTTGTGCGAAAGTTGTAAAACCTAGAGATAAGAATAAAAGTGAAAGAGTGAATTTCATTTGTTGTTAATTTTAGATAATCCAAAATTAACAACAAATGAAACTCACTTTTATGAATTGAGGTATTTTATTATTGAATTACAAATAAGTATAAACTCCCTGAGACTATTGATGCTTGAATCGCTCAAAAGCTTCGCGTTCCAGGCGTTCCTGATGGTCAGGGTGAGCTACTTTTATAAGTTCCTTTGCACGCTCTACCAGATTTTTGCCATAGAGGTAAGCAATTCCATATTCAGTTACTACGTAATGCACATGGGCACGGGTAGTTACCACACCTGCTCCTTCTTTCAGGTGAGTAGCAATCTTAGATTCACCATATTTGGTAGCAGAAGGCAAGGCAATGATAGCTTTACCGCCTTCCGAAAGGGCCGCTCCTCTGATAAAATCCATCTGCCCACCAACACCTGAGTACATTTTATAGCCAATACTATCGGCACAAACCTGTCCGGTTATATCAATTTCAATGGCACTATTAATAGCTGTAACTTTTGGATTCTGCCTGATGATTGAGGTATCATTCACGTAATCTACAGGAAGCATGGTAATCAGCGGATTATCATCTACAAAATCATATAGTTTTTTGCTGCCATATAGGAAGGTAGAAACAATTTTACCCCTATGTTTTTTCTTAAATCTTCCGGTAATAATTCCTTTTTCAACCAAAGGAATGACCCCATCTGAAAACATTTCGGTATGTATTCCTAAATCTTTATGATTGCCCAGCACGGATAAGACAGCATTCGGGATATTACCGATGCCCATTTGTAGTGTAGCGCCGTCCTCTACCAACGAAGCTACGTGATTACCAATTCTTTGTTCTATTTCAGTTGGATTCCCCCAGGAAACTTCATGTAATGGAGCATCAAAAGGTACCAGATAATCGATTTTGCTGCTATGTATCTGGCTATCGCCCAAAGTGCGGGGGACAAATTTATTCACCTGCGCAATCACAACATCAGCCGAATCAAGCGCTGCCAGAGTAGCATCAACTGATGTGCCTAGAGAGCAGAAACCATTTTTATCCGGTGGTGAAACTGAGATTAAAGCAACATTCAGTTGAATGATTTTTTGTTTGAATAAGCGAGGGATTTCTGATAAAAACACCGGAATATAACTTCCGCGTCCTTCCTCAATGGCTTTTCTTACATTTTTACCAATGAAAAAAGCATTGGTATGAAAAATACCTTCATATTCCGGGCGGGTATAAGGAGCCTCACCCTCTGTATGTAAATGGTATAACTCTACGTTATTGAGTTCACCTGAAAGTTTTACTAAATTGTCTAATAAATGCTGCGGAGCAGCTGCTACACTGTGTACATATATTTTATCGCCCGATTTAATTACTTTCAGGGCTTCTTCTGCTGAAACAATTGCCATCTTTATTAAGAATGATTCGTGTTACAAAATTCGCATATAAAAGCATACCTGAATATGATATTTGTCAGTCATTAAACTGTTTCCTATCGTATTCTGTTAATTAACAACAAAATCACTCCAGCAGTTTATTTAATGAATAGCAAATAAGGTTATTAAATAAATATTTTTCGTCGTTTGTTTTTAAATCTCCGGTTCTTAACTCATACACATAACCTGCTTTCATGTCAGCCAGTTCAATCGAAACTTTCTTACGGTCTGCTGATAATTTTATTGATTTTACTGGTATATCCTGTACATCAAATTGTTTGGAGCCATAAGCCTGATGATATTCGTAATAAAAACGTTTGAATTTATAATTGGCTAAATCTTGAGCTGTTTCTTCATTCAAGGGTAGGGTAAAGGTTAAATCAAAACCGGTTTTTGTAAGATTCATAGCCATTATATCTAAGTGGGTTTTCCCTTTCCAACTAATATGCTGAATCCCTCTCGAACCTGCCCAGCCATGGTCGTTTTGTCCCACCCAAAGACTTCCATCCGGGGCAAAAACTAAACGATTATTCCCAATATGCATTTTAGAACCAAAGTTCATAGGTATACAAGCGCCTTGCAAAGCGCCGCCTACTTCTTCGGGTAATATTCGCATCACATATTTATGATCCATGTCTCCTACAATCATTTGTCCGGCAAAAGGCCCGAATTTCCCTTTGGTATTATCCCAGATAGGCTGAGTAGGAGAGTTGGCAAAGTACCCATGCGGAAACTGAATGGATTCCTTGGTTCGCATACTATCCAATTTTGAAACGGGCAATTTTATTGGAACTACCCTCGGAAAATCTTCTTTCCAGATTAAGCCTGCCGGGTGGCCGTAGAATTTACCTTCTTGTACCCAGCCAATCACCCTGATTATCGGAAACAAATAAACGACCTCGCGCATCGAAGCCCAGACTATTAGGCGAACGGAAGCCCACTGCATAAGGATGCAGTTTGCCATCTTTGGTCAGCTTCATAATCCATCCCCTATAAGGAACACAAGAATACATTCGTCCCGGACGAGAAAGTGAATCATACTTCCCTCTGATTTCTTTTCGAATCCCGGCGCCATTCGAGGCCAGATTGAGTGCGATGTATAGGTTCCCTTGTTTATCTGCTACGGGCCCAAAAGCAAATTCATGATAATTACCTGATAAGCCAAAATCATCCGTTACAGTCTCGTAATCATCTGCGACACCATCTCCATCAGTATCCCTGATGCGGGTTAGCTCAGGGCGTTGCATAATCAGAATTTCTCTGTCGTTTACTACTAAAATACCTAATGGGTCATGCAAGCCTTCTGCGAATAGTTTCCATTTTTTCGTTTTACAGTTATAAGTCATGATTTCGCCTCTGTGGAAACAGGCAATAAATCTACCATCCGGCATAAAACCAATGGCGCCTGTTTCGGCAATAAGACCATCTGGCAATGGAATGTTTTCAACCGTGTAATAATCCGCCGCTGAATCTTTTGGTGCATAATATTTGGCATAGCTACCCTCTGCGAATAGTAAACCTATTATTAAAACTGCTATATATCGAATCATTTTCATCTTATTTTTTCATGGTTAGGGTTAATTTCTGTGTACCTGCAGGAATCTTCAATATGCCATTCTCAAACTTACCTGCCGAACTTTTATAGGTAATGCCATCATCTGCTTGGGTTACAAAAAAAAGCGGTTGTTTATTATTTTTAAAAGTAAAAGTTCTGCTTAATCCGGCACCATTTGGTAGTAGCGTAAGCGTTTCTTTTACTTCAACGGTATTCAATAAATATCGGAATGTTGGGAGACGATTCTTAAAATGATACCCCTTAAAATGAACTTCCGGAATACTCTCAGCATTTTCCAGCCTAAACGGGAATCCGGTATTATCCCGCCAATAAACATCACCTACTATTTTAGTGAGCTTGCTGCCATTGCCTTTCCATTGTTCACTATTATCAACAAATCCGCCAGACCACGCATATCTTAAATAACACTTCCCGGCATCGAAACAATAAGATTCTGTTTCAGTCAAAGCCACTGCTATAGCTGCAGGACCACAATCAGGCATAAAAGTGCGGTAATGCAATGGATATTTAAGCGGATAAGGATGTGGTGAGGGAGCGGTCATCTGATGACCTGCATGACTGGTCATCGCACCTGTTTTTTGTCTATGTGCTTCAGGTACATTTATATCTTTCTCGATTGGAGGCAATGGCCTGGTAGTAACATACATAGCGCCATACATCACATAGCCATGACCGGGATACGTACATACATAAGGGTAGGTGCCTTCTTTTTCTGCCAGAAAAGTAATGCTTTCCATCCGACCCGGGTCAAGAATCTTGGTATGGGCAATCACTAAAGGTGAATTTGGAACATAATCCATTTTTGCACCTTTTTCAGCCAATTTCAAAGCTTCATCAACTACCTTGATACGAGCATTGGGTTGCGTAACTACCAGATTATGAGCCATATCATCATGGTTATCTAAGGTAATTGTTACGCGTGTATTAGGCTTGACTGCAAATCGGGGCAAATCAAACTGCAAACCACCTAAAACTTTGATAACAATAGTAGTATCTTGCTGGGCAGATAGGGGGTGGTAGGCCGAACATAAGAAAAGAATTAAGCAAAAAAATCGTTGCTTAATCACAAGAGCAAGTTTCAACATGTTTAATCTTTAGGGGTGAATGAGTATCCAAAAATAAGGACTAATCAGTAATTTTTCTTATATTTACCTGTCTTAAAATTATACTATTCTTACCAGATTCCTATGAAAATCCGCTACCAGGTCCTTTTTGGTCTATTCCTGCTGTCTATTATTACCTATCTTGATAGAGTCTGTATGAATGTAGTGAGTAAATACGTCAAAGCAGATTTAGGTTTAAATAACGAATCTTATGGCTATGTTCTCGGAGCTTTTTCTCTTTCGTATGCCCTTTTTGAATTACCAACCGGTATTTTAGGCGATAAAATTGGCCCTCGCAAGGTTTTAACAAGAGTAGTATTATGGTGGTCGGGCTTTACGGCATTGACAGGAACTGCATTCAGTTATATATATTTATTGGTTGTCCGCTTTCTATTCGGGGCGGGTGAGGCGGGAGCTTTCCCTAATGCCTCTATTGTTATATCTCGGTGGTTTCCATCAGTAGAAGTAGGTAGAGCACAATCGGTTATCTGGGCAGCAGGGCGATTAGGGGGAGCATTGACCCCTCTATTAGTAATACCTTTAGTACATGCGGCTGGTTGGCGTATGGCTTTTTTTATTTTAGGTTTGGTAGGAGCTTTATGGGCAATTGCCTGGTACTTCTGGTTTCGTGATACGCCTGCTGAGATGGCTGGAATCACGGAGAAAGAAGTAGAGGAAATAGAGACTAATAGAAAAAAAGTAGTATCCGATCATCATGTAGATTGGCGAATTGTCATTAAAAACCCGAATGTATGGGTTTTGATGCTGATGTGCCATCTGTTCTTTTATGCTTCCTATTTCTTTACCAATTGGTCGTCGACCTATTTTCAGGAGGGAAGACACATGACGGAAGAACAGGCCAAGAATTTTGTCTCTCTATCTTATTTCTTAGGTGCAATTGGCTGTATAGTAGGCGGTTTTGCCAGTGATTTTTTGACTAAACGATACGGGCTGAAATTAGGCCGACGGATTGTAGGCGTATTAGGCCTGGGTAGCTCGAGTATCTGTTTTTTAGCCTCCGGCTTAACAACAGACAATCAATTAGCAGGTTATTTATTATCACTTTGCGTTTTATTGAAAGACTTCACCTTACCTGTAGCCTTTGCAGTCTGTGTAGATATTGGTAAGCAATATTCAGGAACAGTAGCAGGAGCCATGAACTTTGCCGGGCAATTAGGTGGCTTTTTTATCACCATTATTTTTGGTATTATCGTGAATCAAACTGGCAACTTCAACTATCCTTTGTTTCTGATAGCAGGCTGTCTGATAGTAGCATCGATGCTTTGGTTCGTAATTGACCCGACCAAAAATTTAGTGGTAGAAAAAGATGCCTAAAAATCGCCATATTCTTTTTCAAGAATAGCCTGAATTTCAGCAATATCGTTTTTACTGGTTAAATCCGGTAAAACGTCTTCTATTGGAATAGTATAGATATTTTTGGGCTTTTCGTTAGCCCATAATCTTACTGTAACCGGAATCTCCTTTTCATTTCTAATGGGGTGCAAAGGTGTTTTCTCTAAAAAGGGTAGCAGTTCGCTGGCAGTAAAAGCAAAGATATTCCAGCTAATGCCAATGCGTGGCATAGTATTCACAATTTCTTCCCATTCAGCATCATTCGGCTTTTCTAATAAATCAACCAGATAGCCTTCTTTGTCTTTTTTGATGATGGCACAATTGCGTACGCGTTCTATCGTATAGCCCTCAGTATCCCAATCAAGCATGGCATTGGGGTGGTTATCGTCTGATAATAATTTGAAAGCTTTGACCGGATAAAGGTTGTCTCCGTTGCAGGCGATAAAACGACTGTTTTGCCAGGATGGGAATTGGGCCAATGCCTGTTGGATAGCATCAGTTGTGCCCAAGGGTTTTTCACGGTTTTCAGGAATGTATTGCCGGGCAAATTGTATATCAAGCCCCCAGTTATTGCCGTTTGATGTCAGCGTTTCATAATGAGATTGGGTGACTGTATCTTTCGGATTTAAGATGAGTACTACTTCTTTTATACCTGCTTTGGAGGCATTATATAATACATAATCCATGAAAGGACGGCCATTTTTGCCTACACCTAACATACATTTAGGTAATGTATTTGCCTGCTCTATAAGTTTGGGGTCAAGAGAATTGTCTGAATCTGTAGCCTTTTTCATACGGGACGACATGCCCCCGGCTAAAATAAGAAGTTTCATGAAGAATAATATTGCTAATCAATTGTCGGCAATATAATAATAATTGTCGAGCCGTGCTCTACTTCTGATTCAATTGATATTTTTCCGCGATGAATTTCGATGATTCTTTTGGTGAGTGGAAGCCCGATTCCATGCCCTGATACCTCGTGCGTATTGATAGAACGATAAAAAGGCTCAAATATATGTTGTAAGTCTTCTTCTGAAATACCTGCTCCCTGATCAACGAAACGTACCTCAACTTCTTTTTTACGTGTATGAATTAAAACCTGGCAAACGGGGTCTATGCTATACTTACAGGCATTTTCCATGATATTCATAAAGGCCATTTTTAATAATGCCCCATTACCCATTACCGTTATATCTTCCGATTCCGGAACTTCTTCGAAACCGACATTGATTTCATAATGTGGTTTTTTCTGTATCAATTGCCCACGTGCCTGCCATAATAAATCGTCAACACGCACTTGTCTTAAGTCTACCAAATGAGCATCTGCATTGGCTCTTACTAACTCCAACAACTCATTAACCAGCTTAATCATATCCTGAACCTCTGCCTTCACAGACTCCAGGGCTTGTTGGTATTCTTCATTTGTACGTTCTTTCATCAACGCCACCTCTGCCTGCCCTTGCATGATGGTAAGCGGGGTACGCAATTCATGCGTAACATACGAAACGAAATTTCTTTGTTGTGTATAGGCAAACTCCAGTCGGTTGAGTAAATCATTAAATGTCCGGGCCATTTGTCCTACTTCATCGTGCAAGCTAGCCTCAGGTAAACGTTGATTAGAATCATGCGCCGTAATTTGTTCCATTCGGTCGGCAATCTGACCTATAGGTTTCACATCGCGCTTTACAAAGAAGCGCATCATCAGAATAATAACAATAATCGCTATGAATGTCCCGACAAGTAACAAATCTCTTAACCTTTCCTGTTTAGCATAGCCAAAATCGTCAATTGCAGAGGCTGATAAGATTACTTTCTGATGCGTTTCAGGTATTTCATAGAGGAATAGAATCCGGTCAATGTCCAGGCTGTCAATTGAAACTTCTCTTTTCTTAAGCACTCGTTTGAGTAAAGGAGGAGCTAATTGTTTTTCGGCAGAAGTTACATAAATAGCCTGGCCATTAGTATCATAAATTCCTGTGGATTCACCAGTCATTGTGAATTCAGAATTGGATTCTATACGTTCCAGAATCTGAGGAGTAAGGGAGCTACTATCGGCTAATAAACGTTCGCGGGAAATAGCATTCTGTTTAAGAATTTTAAGAAACTCTTTCTGACGAAAATCGGCATAAAAATTATAGATAACAATAGAGAATGCCCCAAATAATACAGAAACTATCAGGGAGGCACGCAAAGGCTGTCTATCTACAATTTTCATCCGGTTTTTTAATCTTCTTTCAGAATATAACCCATGCCAACTACAGTATGGATGAGTTTAGTGGTGAAATCTTTATCGATTTTTTTGCGTAAGAAGTTGATATAAACATCTATCGTATTGGTGCCTGTATCAAAATGTATGTCCCATACTTTTTCTGCAATATCCACACGTGATACTACACGGCCTCTGTTGCGCATCAGATATTCAAGTAGCGCAAATTCGCGAGCTGTTAAATCAATGGTATTTTGGCCGCGTCTGGCTACTTTTTCGTTCAGGTTCAAGGTCAGCTACTTTTAGTATGTTTTGTTGCGGCATCATGTCGTTTGAGCGACGTTGCAAAGCTCTTAAACGCACCAGTAATTCTCTGAACTCAAATGGTTTTACCAGATAGTCATCAGCACCTGCGCCAAAACCAACTAATTTATCGTTGATACTTCCCATAGCAGTAAGCATCAGTATAGGCGTGCTTAACTGCTCTTGTCGAAGTTGTTGAGCTAAATCAAAACCGTTT
>CBIHRH010000122.1:0-10101 GCA_966212365.1 uncultured Emticicia sp.
ACGAAGAAACGCCTGCAGACTTAAAAAACTTAAGTAATCTACTTGAAGCCGCAAAGCTTCGGTTCAAATCATCGGTTTCAATTCCGTCATTTATTCAGACTATCAGTATTTCTATATTTGCTTATTAATTACCTTATAGGGAATTGTATTTTAAAGCACAATTCCCTATAAATGGCTCCGTTTAATAATTTTAGCTTCTTCTACTTGATAACATCTTTCCTATCTTCTATTTTTGGTTGAGTTTACATCTTTTATACCTACACTTGCCTCAGGCAACCCTAAAAACTTTTGCTAAATAAGTAAGCCATGCCGCTTATTAAATATTTTCCTATGAAATCACTCACACATCTTAAAAAGAATGTCGCGCATACTTTGCACGAATATGAAATTATGTATGTACAAATGACTGACAATAGTCCGGGCAATAGTCTGACTGTTATTTTTGATCATAAAACTCATTCATCAAAACTCAAAAAATTAGTTAATTCTTTGAAGTCGAAACAACTCAATTGTCAGTGTTCGTTTAATCCTGAGACCTGGGAGTTCGCAGTTACCATTTCGAAATAATTTAAAACAGGGTGCGGTTATAGCTATTAGTTATAATTAAAACAGAAAAGTTTCTAATTATTAGAAATTCCTTAAAATTAACAAATCAGTACCCATTGTGTCAATTTTAACATGAAGCTGGCATTGATTTTGCTATTTTTTTGTTAATTATAACCTTGTTTTAATCTTCTACCCCATTATTAAAAAGCAAACGCTATTGGTGTTTTTTAAAGTTTTATAAATAATTAGTTCCTAATAAAAAGAGTTATTGCAAAATAATAGTGCCTTGGCTAATACCTTATTTATATACCTATGATTAAAAAACTTCTTTGTGTTGACGATGATAAAATTACTTTGACCTTGATTAAACTAATAGTAAGTAAAGCATCTTTTGCAGAAGAGATTATTACAAAAATGAATGGGAAGGAGGCTTTAGAATATTATAGCGATTTATCAGCGAATACAGAGATGGAAACTTATCCTGAACTGATTTTTCTGGACTTGAATATGCCTATTATGGGTGGCTGGGATTTCGTAGATGAATTTGCAAAAACATTTTATAAAAAATTCAGTCAGACTAAAATAATCATTCTATCGTCATCGACAGACCCGGAAGAAAAAGCCAAAACTCAAAAATACCCGATGATTATTGGTTATTTATCAAAACCTCTGACAATAAGTGCTTTAAAAAATATTACAGTATAGAACATCAGGCTTATCGTTCCTGCTACTTTTTCACCTCTTTTTTCACAAATCGCTAAAATTACTTAACCTTTTCTGTCATTTAAATACCTATTGCGTATCCGGTGTTTCAGGTATACAAAGTTTGTATTTAAAAGTTGAAACAACTTTAAGCTAATATGAGGAACAAGGAACTAATATCAGATAGCCGATTTTCCAGAGAGCAGCCAACAAAAAATCTACATAAACAAGAGATGCCACTGGATAGTAAGGATTTACTATTACAATATACCGAAGAGAGTTTTGTAGTAGTAGATTCTGACTTAAAGATTATTAACTTCAACGATAAATTTCAGGAAAAATACAGCTATTATTTAGGCAGGGAGATCAGCAGAGGGCAAAACATTCTTAACTATGCCCCCACTTCACGGTTAGAAATCACCCGGAATATATACAAACGGGTATTGCAAGGCGAAACGCTTGAAACAGAGATAACATTCCCAGCACCTGGCGATACTTTTTATTCGACACTTAATAAATATAAACCCATCTATGATAATCATCACAATATTATAGGTGTCTTTGTATCATGTTTTGACTTAACCTCTACCCGGAAGGCACAATTAGAAACACGTCAGAGCGAAGATAAATACCGCTCTATTGTCGAAAACTCAATTGATGCTTTTTTCTTTAGCAATTATAATGGCGATGTTATTGATGTAAATGGTGCGGCCATTAAAATATTTGGCTATAGTGCAGAAGAATTTAAGCAACTCAACCGAACCCATCTGATAGACCATTCTGATAACCGATTTATTAATCATCTGGCAGAAAGGGAAAAAACAGGCAAGATGAAAGGAGAAGCCATTGGAATACGCAAAAATGGCGAGCATTTTCCTATCGAATTTTCTTCGATTTTTTATACAGATATTAATAACGAAATAAAAGTAGGTACATTTATCAGTGATATTTCAGTTCGTAAAAAAGCTGAAAAGAAAGCTGAAATAAATGAAAAACGATTCAGATCGTTGGTTGAGAATGCTACTGATATTCTTATTCTCTCAAACCGTGAGGGTGCTATTCAGTATGTAAGCCCTGCTTTCGAACGTATTATGGGCTTTACATTAGATGAAGTAATTAATAATCAGGATCTTGTAAGAGCCAGGGTACACCCCGATTATATATCGGAAGTTATTAAAACACGATCAGAAGCCCTGAGTAATCCTGGAATACCCATGTCGGTATTATTGCAATTTCAGCATAAAGACGGGCATTATATCTGGTTAGAAGGCGTGATTACAAATCTGTTGAATGATGAAAACGTATCTGCCATTGTATCCAATTACCGTGATATCAGCAGCCGGAAAAGTGCCGAAGCCAAGGCCCTGAAGAGTGAGAAGAAATTTCAGGCACTTGTTGAGAATTCAAGTGAGATTATCATATCGTTGAACCAAGAAGGATATATCTTATATGTAAGCCCTGCCTTTGAAAAATTAACTGGTTTTCACTCCTCTGAAGTAGTGGGGACACGTAACACGACATTGATGCACCCCGAACAGGCAGAACAAACCAAGGATATTTTTAAAAAACTACTAAAAACTCCCGGTTTATCTATTCCACGCCTTAATCGCATTGTTCGCAAAGATGGGTCTTATATTTGGTTAGAGGGCTGTATTACTAATTTGCTGCAGGATGAAAATGTAAACGCTCTCGTTTCAAATTATCATGATATTACAGAGCGCCTGCAAGCCGCAGAAGTGATCCGACAATCAGAAAATAATCTGAAAACTATCTTCGAAAATACTTCAGAAGCTTTTTTGCTAATCGATAATGAAGGTAAAGTAAAGGCCTTTAATAGCAACGCCCGGCAATTTGCGTTTTTGAATACGCCTAATGAAATGGGAATTGGCAAAGATGCACTGGATTTCATTGCAAGTGGCAGAAAAGAAGTCATTAAAGCAATGTTTGACAGAGTATATGAGGGGGAAACGATACAATTTGACCGTCTATATGAAAAAGAAAACGGCAAAATATGGATTGAATTTTCAATAAGGCCTGTAGAAGAAGACAGACAGATAACCGGCATTTGCGTAACCGGGCGTGATGTTACTGCCCGCAAACAAGCAGTAGAAGAGTTAAGAAAACGAGAGCTGCGGTTCCGGTCTATACTTGAAAACAGCCATGACCTGCTCTTTTTGTTTGATGTGGATGGTAAAATAGAATTTTTGAGCCCGGCTATTGAAAAAGAATTTGGTTATACCAATCAGGAAGAAGAAATTCATCACATATTAGATAGTATTCATCCGGAAGACTTAGAGCATGCCATTGCACAATTAAAAACTGTGTTCGAGAATCCGGAAATACCTGTTTCTATTGCTTTGCGAAAAAGAAAAACAGACGGCACCTATGCCTGGCTTGAAGGAACCCTAACTAATCTATTGCATATACCTGATATCAAAGTAATTGTTGGCAATTTTAAAGATGTTACTGAAAGGAAGCACTTTGAGGAAGAGCAAGCCCTTTTTGTTTCTATAGTAAACTCATCTGGCGATGCTATTTTTAGCCAGTCGCTTGACAATAAAATAATGACCTGGAATAAAGGGGCAACAAAGCTGTTTGGCTATGCTCCGGAAGAAGTAATCGGTAATGATTGTAGCCTCATTATTCCCTCAAATCGCCTGCATGAAAAAGCTGAGATTTTTGAAAAAATCAAGCAAGGTATTTCTGTAGAAAATTTTGAAACTCAACGCAAAAAGAAAAATGGCGAGTTGATTTATATTTCACTTACGGCATCGCCGATCAGAGATTCCAAGGGTACTATAACAGGTGCTTCTAAAATTGCCCGGGATATATCAGATAAAAAACGGGCCGAAGATGCCATCAGAAACAATGAAAAGCGTTTCAAAAGTCTGTTACAGAATAGCAACGATGGTTTAAGCCTGATGTCAATAGACGGTGTAATGCTCGATATAAGTCCGGCAGGGAAACGAATTACAGGATATGATGAGAGCGAAATGGTCGGGCAGGCCAGATATGATTTGATTCATCCTGATGATCTGGAAAATGTATCTAAGGCATTTATTGATGTTATTGAAGACCCGAGTAAGACCCGGGATTTTCAATACAGGAGTCTTAGTAAAGACGGTACCTACAAATGGCTGGAAGCCTGCTGCCAAAATCTTTTGCATGAACCAACTGTAGGTGCTATTGTTATCAATTACAGAGATATAACAGAGCGTAAGAATCAGGAAATGGAGCGTGAGCAGTTAATAAAAACGCTACACCAAAATAACAACGACTTACGGAATTTCTCTTATATCACTTCTCATAATCTGAAAGCCCCCTTATCAAACCTTATGGGTTTTATTGATTTACTAGAGGATATTCCGATTCAGGACCTGACTTTAAAAACGATAATTGATGGCTTTAAGGCATCAACTATTCAGCTGAATAGTACTGTCAATGACCTGGTAAAGATTTTGATTATCAGAGACAGTGATTCTATTGAACAAAAAGAGATTTTGTTCGGCCAGATATTCACTCAGGTGAAGGACCAGTTGAAGAGTTTAATTGAAGAGGTGAAGCCTGAAATTGAAGTAAATTTTTTATCTGCTCCGATAGTAGTTTTCAATGAAACCTATCTTAGAAATATTTTTATGAATCTGTTTACTAACTCTATTAAATACCGTTCTTATGACAGGCCACTTAAAATCAGTATCGAAAGTCATAAGGAAGGCGACGCTATAATTATGACTTTTAGCGATAATGGCATTGGCTTTGATGTAGAGAGGCATAAAACAAAAATATTTGGCTTATATCAACGTTTCCATGACCGCGCCAATAGCAAAGGCTTAGGGCTTTATCTCATAAAATCTCAAATGGAAAGCTTGCAAGGCAGTATTGAGGTAGATAGTAGAGTTGATATAGGTACAACCTTCACATTGAAGTTCAAACATTCTTAAAAGAAGGGAGCATCTCCACTAATAGGAATGAAAAGATTATAAAGAATTTACCTCGGTTTGTATTTTCAATTAATCCAGTAATAAGTGTTTTTACGAATCTAATTGTAGTTGCTATGTTGCACTTGCTAATGACACAACAAAATCTTATTACTTAAAACTCATTTTTGATTGATTAATTGTAGCCTTCAGGTCTTCTGTCAGTCCTAATTTCCGTATTAAAAGTTCAAGTACCTTTTGCTCTTCCAAAATCTCCTTTTTCAAATCAGCCAATTTTGCCTGTTGTTCTTTTCGTGCATTCACTAACGGAATGATAAAGTCAGAATAGGCTAACGAATAAGTGCCATTATCCGACTTTTTCAATCCACTGAATGGCAGCTTCAAATCCTGCATCAACTTTTCAATATCCTGTGCAAAAAACCCATCGTATCTGGTGTGCGTTTTATCAGTTTTGTATTGATAAGAAGCGCTTTGCAGACCCATGATAAAATCTAAGCCCAAACGGGAAGTATAAACAATGTTTTCTTTAAAGCGTTTGTCAGAGACATTGCTGAATGGTACTTGCCCTTCTATAACAGTCACATTGGTATCACCGAAACGTATTTTATTCCCGGCATCAACTATGGCATTTGCGCCGATAGCAGTAGCATTAGTAAAATTACCTGTAGACCCTGAAAGACTCCCAATAAACAGATTATTATCTCCTGAAACAAATGTATAACCAGATCTTTTACCTACAGCAACATTATCAAAGCTTTCGGTTGGATCAGAATAATTATATAAGGCACTATCACCAATGGCAATATTATAGAATCCATCAATATTTGAATGAAGCGTTCCTAAACCAACGGCTATATTCAAATTACCGGAAATATTATTAATAAGCGCTTCTGCTCCTATCGCCACATTAAAAGCCCCTGTAGTATTATTCAAAAGTGCTTTGCTGCCAAAGGCAAGGTTTCTTGTTCCGGTAGTATTAGCAATAAGTGCTTTATAGCCAAAAGCTGAATTGAGAATACCAGTTGTACTGCTGTAGAGAGCCATAGTACCAACGGCCGTCAGGTTAGCAGTGTTAGTACTATTGAAAATTGCCTTATAACCGACAGCCGTATTGAAACCGATAAATCCAAGACCATTATGACTAGACATGGCGTTAAATCCAATGCCAACATTGCCTCTGCTTGTAGTTATACTTCTGAGCGACTCAACACCAATAGCTACATTATCTTCTCCTTCTTTACTATTCAATAATGTGCCCGCTCCTATCCCAATACTATTTCTACTTTTCTTTGCACCTACCAATGCCTTATAGCCTATTGCTAAATTAACATACCCGGTTGACAGCCCCAATAAAGCATCTGCCCCTACGCCCGTAAGCCCGGTTGAAGTCGACACAGAATCTAATGCAAGAGCTCCGATAGCCACACTATTATAAACTATACCACCTAATTTGAAATTCAGAATACCTATGGTGCTATTGTATTCAGTATAAGTTGAGCTATATAAAGCTTCAGAGCCAACTATTGTATTTCCAGGACCGGAATTGTTACTTAATAAAGCATTGCTCCCAACAATTGTGCTATTCTCGTTACCATTGAAATCAAATGAAGCATTAGCGCCAATAATCAAATTACCCATTTTTCCGGAGCCTTTTTTCATGGCATTTGCACCATAAGCAGCGTTTTCGTGAGGGGTAATATTGTTGCTATTAATAAATGTTGAATAGCCGATACTTGTTACATAATCACCATCGCTATTATCAGACCTGGCCTGAACCCCAATGATTGTATTATAGCTCGTGTGTATTGGAAGGTTCATTACATTATTGCCCATTGCCAAATTCTCAATTCCCGATAAATTTTTGTTTAAAGTTTTTATGCCCAACATTGTATTATTGTAACGCGATTGAAAAGGATTTGTTGATGCATTTGCTTTGGTACCCAATGCTACATTAGTAGTATCAAGTATCCCATTGCTTTTGCTGTGAAATCCAGATGGCGTAATAGTAATTGCTACATTACTTGTATCAGTATTATTGCTCGACACCTGCGCCTGCGCAAATAAAAAACTGAATGAGAATATAAGTGAGATGAGGGTTTTCATAAGATTCAAATTGTAAAATGCAACAGCAGTTGCCGTAAAACCTAAAGAGAAAACAGGATTAAAAAGAATGAATTATAAATGATTTAATCGCGTACTTGCGCTTCCTTAAATCATTTCCTTTCTTCACTCTGGGCCTCCTTTGAAGCCACTAAACGCTGAATCTGTGCTGTTAACTCCTTCAATTGTTTGAGTTGCATTTCTAAATCATCTATTTGCTGTTGTTGCTCCTTGGTTGCGTTAACCAAAGGAATCACAAAGTCTGAATAGGCTAATGAATACGTTCCATCTTCTGCTTTTTTCAACCCGCTAAAAGGCAGATTTAATTCCTGCATGACTTTCTCTATATCCTGAGCAATAAAGCCATCATATCGGGTTTTGCTTTTATCACTTATATAATTATACGATACCGTTTGCAGTTTGTTAATAAAATTGAGTCCTAATCTTGATGTGTAGATAATATTCTCCTTCAAACGTCTGTCAGATGGGTTACTCCAGGGTACTTGTCCCTCAATAACAGTTACGCTACTATTACCTATACGTACTTTATTACTGGCATTCACAATGGCATTAAAGCCAATAGCAGTGGCATTAGAAACATTTGTTGCAGCATTAGCGAAACTCCCCAGGAATGTATTATAAGAACTATCAACATTAACATATCCTGCCTCCCGGCCGATGGCAACATTATTGGTTCCTGTTCTATTATTATAAAGCGCATTAAAGCCTATTACAGTATTATAATTCCCTGTACGATTATTCCAAAGAGTAGCATATCCAATGGCAGTATTATGTGTACCTGTTTCATTATACCACATGGTTTGCGTTCCAACAGCTGTATTACCCTCTACCAAAGTACTATTCGGTAATGATTGATACCCCAAAGCCGTATTATTGCTCCCTGTTTCATTCTTATTCAACGCCGCACTTCCAAATGCTGTATTGTTACTCCCTGTAGTATTACGATACATTGCCCCAGTTCCAATGGCTGTATTGTTTATTCCCGCAGTATTAAATGTCAGAGCATTATGTCCGATGGCGGTACTCGAGTCGCCTGTTATATTATACTGCATGGCAAAGTTTCCGATGGCAGTATTAGCTTTCCCGGTCGTATTATTCTTTAAAGCATCAACACCGGTCGCAGTATTTTCAGCACCGGTTGTATTACTCATCAAGCTATTACTACCGATAGCCGTATTATTATTACCAGTTGTATTGGCATATAATGATTTATTGCCGGCAGCAGTATTACTATTGCCGGTTTTATTAGATTTCAGTGTTTCAAATCCAATGGCAGTATTACTATTACCAATGGTATTTGAATCTAAGGCAGAAGAACCAACACCAGTATTGAACGAGCCGATTGTATTATTTTTGAGCGCATTAAAACCAAGCGCCGTATTATTATTACCAACGGTATTAGCAAACAGTGACGAAAATCCTACAGAAGTATTATTAATACCAGTAGTATTGCTATACAAAGCCTTGCTTCCAACAGCAGTATTCTGGCTGGCGGTTGTATTAGAATAAAGTGCATTGGCTCCCTGAGCTGTGTTATCGGTCCCGGTTGTATTGCTGAATAGTGCATTGGCACCAAAAGCCGAGTTATTGCCTCCAGTAGTGTTCGACATCATGGCAGAATACCCACTGGCTGTATTATTACTTCCTACAGTATTGGCAATAAGTGCTTTTGAACCGTTAGCGACATTATTACTTCCGGTAGTATTGGCAAACAAAGCATTGGTTCCATTGGCCACGTTATTTATTCCCGTGGTATTTTGTCGTAAAGCATTGAATCCTGTAGCCAGATTGTTACTACCTGTCGTATTATTCAAAAGAGCATTTGGCCCTAAAGCCACATTGGTAGTATCGGTAGCACTATTGGTTTTGCCTTGAATACCTTTTGGGGTGATGGTAATCGACCCACCGGAGCCTTTATTACTGGTAGAAATCTGGGCATGAGCTACCATTATACCGAAACATAATAGAATTGTAAAGACTGTTTTCATGAGGTTTGGTCGTTTTTTGTCAGAAAAGAATTTTCGACACTCAAAATTACGCCACCTATGCACTTGAGAGCAATCCCCTTAAGAGGGGATTTTTATCTACCATTCCTCTACCTTAAATCTTAATGAAGCATCCAGGATTTTGAAAATCCCGAATGCTTTTGATTTTAATGATATTATAATATTATTGTGTTTAATTTAATACTGCAACTACCTATTTCTATGCGAATCATGCTGACAATTTTACAAGGGCTTGCTTTTATTTTGCTTGCATTGCAATTGCTCTGGTGGTTTATGGCTATTGGAAGTGGACATAATATTCCTCAAGAAACCACTAATATCTTCTCTATAAATGTTATAATCTTAATTATGGTAATAATAGGATTATTTTTTTGGAAAAGAAGCAGAAAACCCAGGAAATAAAGACTTGCAGAATTGACTTAAACCAGCTCTCTCTTTATTCAAAACCATTACTTTGCTATAATTCTATTAACTTGCCAAGGGATTGCAAGCACTAAAATCAACATGAAAATATTTCTCAATATACTTAAGTGGGTAATTATTCTGGCATTGGTGATACAACTGACACTTACCATTTCTTTGTTCTCTAGCGGTTATGAGATCTCTTCCAGCAGGACTTTCATCGTTATTCGTGATGTAGTTATCTTATTAGTATTATTAGGTGGAGTTATATTTTGGAAAAGAAAAGTTAAGTAATTATTTAATATTTTCGAACGGTCCGCCGTCGAGGTGCAGATTTTGGGGTTATCAATATTAGTAAAAAAGAAACCATACAACGCGCCCTTAGA
>CBIHRH010000123.1:0-10100 GCA_966212365.1 uncultured Emticicia sp.
TCATTAGAAATTAACGTATCTAATGCAATGTGAATCTTTTCAAGAATAATTCTCTTTTCCATGTTTTTCGCATTTAAATGCGTTAAACTATTATTTATCTTTTTTAGGCGGCGGCACGTTTATCATAGCCTTTAATGTATTATCAAATTGAGGTGGATTTTGTTTAGTTCCTGATAAGGCTTCTTTAGCTTTTAAGACCTTATCAAAATCAGACTCGAAATTCTGGTCTTGTATTATCCGAAATTTCTCAAATTCAGTTTCAGCAAATGATTTAGCCATATCTGCTGATATGCTTCCGGCATTAGTCAATATATCATACTCATTAAAACTCAAAAAACTGTCTAGTCTATTTATCCAATCACTCATTTTCATTGGCTTTTTTCTGCTTGCCTGTAATTCTGCGTAATCCAGATACATATTGACTATTCTATTCAGATTTTTTATTTCCTCTTCTATTAGGTAATTTTTTGCAACTACTACGTCCGATTTTAATATTTTCCCTTTTTTAGGTTCATTTTTCCATGAAGTAAGACCCATATAAGGAGCTTTAGCATCTGCCCTAGTTCTTATTATTTCAGATGCGGTCTTACCTGTTATAGCCCATTCTAATTTATTTTGAACAGTTGCATAAAATACCGCCGTCACCTGTGAAGTAGGATTATAATCTATACTACATTGTGCATATATATCAGTAATCTTTTGGTAAAATCTTCGCTCTGATGCTCTAATTTCACGTATACGTTCAACCAGTTCATCGAAATAATCTTTCCCAAAATAGTTTTTACCTTGTTTTAGCCTTTCATCATCTAAGGTAAAGCCTTTTATCAAATACTCTTTTAAAATACTCGTAGCCCAAATTCTAAATTGAGTTGCCTCTTGTGAATTTACTCTATATCCAACCGATATAATTGCATCAAGATTATAAAACTTTGTTGGGTAATTTTTGCCATCTGCGGCAGTTGTTTCCAAAATGGAAATAACTGAATTTTCATTCAATTCTCCTTCCTCAAAAATATTAGAAAGATGCTTACTTATAGCTGGAACATTTACACCAAATATTTCTGCCATGTTTCTTTGTGTAAGCCAAACCGTTTCTTCTCCTAAAATAACCTGTATTTTGATACTGCCATCACCACCAGCATAAAATATAAAGTCAGAAAACTCCTCTTCAGTAAAATCCATTTTACTTAATCTATTAATTGATTGTGAATTAATCTCTTATTTATGTTTTCAAATTAATATTGTATTAGAGTGCCTACTCTTTACCTCACTCTCATAACATTTTCATCAAGTTCAACTTCTGTTTCTAATTCAGCCTTATATACAGGATGGTTAAAGGCATAGTGCAAACGGTGAAGCATAAACCAAGCGGTTTTTTGAGTTACCGAAAGGTCTTTGGCTAATTGATATGAAGAGATTCCCTTTTTATGAGAAGAAAATGTATTTAAAGCCATAAACCACTTTTGTAGTGGGATTTTAGTATCTTCAAAGATTGTACCTACTTTAACATTGAAGTATTTACCTGTATTTTTGCACTTGTAGCGATTATTAATACATTTATAAACTTTTGATTCAGCATCAAAGGGAGAGACAGGATTTCCTTCCCAACGGATAATTTCTAAATAGTCGATACAAGCCTGTTCATTTGGAAAAACTTTAAGTAATTCAAAAATACTTTTAGACTCAGAGATTTGTATCATATATCTATATATTAAAGCAAGTGTAAAGATATATATTAAGAATAATATTCTAAAATTTATTTAGTGTAAATTAATATATTATTTCTAAATTTTTAAAACAGAAAAACGGGATAGATTATTGATTAACCCGGGTACCATCGCTACGCTGCTATCCTCTGGCAAAAAGGTAGTCACCGTAGCATCTACCTTTTCTCATGCCGTTTGTATGACTGGTTCTTTAAAATCATCGCACCGCTGTCATCTGGCAAAAAGGTAGCCACCGTAGAGGCTACCTTTTCTGATGCCATTTGAGTGGCAAGGTCTTTACCTCTTCTGACAGATTCTCGAAAACATGGATACTGCTTTACCAATTTTTCCATTGCAATAGTTGTTATGCAGACGGCTAGTTGTAGATTGTAATCCAAGACTGGGCGTCCCCGACTGTGCATCCCCTAAATTTCCGACTTAGCATTGTGTTTTCAAAGTGATTATAAGGGTTTCCAGTGAAATCATACTATTGTATTGCTCTTGGCTTTCGCTCCTTTTTTATAGAAAAAAGACTCTATAAGCCATTAATTTTTTATTCTTGCGTCTTCATAAAGCATGATTTAAAGAAATATTAGTAAAATCTAAATCATTCTTGAAAAACATCAGAAACTTGTTTTAATTTGCCCAAAATCTTTTACAATTAAAATCATTCGGATAGTCATGCTACAAAATCTTAAACTAGATACAACGGCAGAGAAGAATATCAAAACCTGGTTGAAAGGCAGGTATGATGAAGAAACCAAAACTGCGATTCAGAAACTTATTGCTGATAATAATGCTACCCAACTGACGGATTCTTTCTACAAAAATCTGGAGTTCGGAACAGGTGGTATGCGCGGAGAAATTGGCGTGGGTTCTAACCGTATGAACAAATACACTGTTGGCGCAGCTACGCAAGGCTTAGCAAACTATCTGAACAAGGCTTTCCCTGATCAGGAAATAAAAGTAGCTATTGCACATGATAGCCGTAATTTTTCGCCGGAGTTTGCTCGTGTAGCCGCCGATATTCTTTCAGCCAATGGCATTACGGTTTATTTGTATAAAGAGCTACGTCCTACACCACAATTATCTTTTACGGTGCGTCAGTTGGGTTGCCAGAGTGGTATCGTTATCACGGCTTCTCATAATCCGAGAGAATATAATGGGTACAAAGTATATTGGGTAGATGGTTCACAGGTAGTAGCGCCGCACGATAAAAACATTGTGGCAGAGGTAAATGCCATTACGAATGTAAAAGACATCAAGTTTAAAGGCGTAAAGAAACGCATTAAAATGATTGGAGAGGTGCTTGATAAGGCGTATCTGAAAGCGGTGAAAAGTATTTCGGTGAATCCACGCATGATTAAGCGTCAGTCTGATTTGAATATTGTTTTCTCATCTATCCACGGTACGGGTATCACAATGGTGCCAAAAGCTTTGGCGCAATTAGGTTTTACCAATGTGAATATTGTTGAGGAACAGGCTACTCCGGATGGGAACTTCCCGACAGTAGTATATCCGAACCCGGAAGAACAGGAGGCAATGAGCTTAGCACTGAAAAAAGCCCAAGCAACCAATGCTGATTTAGTAATAGCGACCGACCCGGATGCTGACCGTGTAGGTATGGCCGTAAAAGACCCTAAAGGCGAATGGCAGCTATTAAATGGTAATCAGGCAGCAAGTTTGATTATCTATTATTTGTTGAAAGCATGGAAAAAAGCTAAAAAACTCACAGGTAAGGAGTTTGTGGCAAAAACCATTGTAACGACAGATTTGATTGATGAAATGGCAGCAAAGGCTGGGGTTAATTGCTATAATACCCTGACCGGCTTTAAATATATTGCACAGGTTATCAGAGAATTGGAAGGACAACAGACCTTTATAGGCGGTGGTGAAGAAAGCTATGGATACCTGATTGGTGATAAAGTGCGTGATAAAGACGCGATTGCCAGTTGCGCCATGATTGCCGAGCTAACTGCCTTTGCTAAAGACCAGGGCATTAGCTTGTTCGATTTCTTGGCAGAAATGTATCAGAAAAATGGTTTCTATTATGAGGGCTTGATTTCGTTAACCAAGAAAGGTAAAACCGGTGCAGAAGAAATTCAGCAGATGATGGTCGATTTCAGAGCGAAGCCACCGAAAAGCCTGGCAGGTTCAAAAGTTATCCGTATGGACGACTACAAAGCTTTGACCACTACTGATTTGAAAACAGGCGAAACAACAGCTATTCCATCAGGCAAAATGGGAATTGAATCATCGAATGTATTGCAATTTTTCACGGCTGATGGCACTAAGTTTACTTGTCGCCCATCAGGAACTGAACCTAAAATCAAGTTTTATGTGGGTGTAAGAGCTAAATTGAAGAAGAAAGATGAGTTTGATGCTACGCTGGAATCTTTAAAAGAGAAAGTAAAAACCATTCAGGCAGAACTGAATCTGGTTTAATTCATCCTTATAGTTAAGTTTTAATCCAAGCCATCATTAGTTGATAATAAAACTAATGATGGCTTTCTTATTTGTGTTTTAAAAGGTTCTGCACCTCTTTTACTTTGAGCGTAGGCGGTATTTGTCCGCTTGCAACTTTTGAAGAAACAAGACGGGCTATTTTTTGGCATCCTCTTCTTTTTAAAAGGAGTATTACCAGATAAGGCAGGTATATTCGGCTGATTGACCAATAGCTTATAACGGATATACAAACGATAACCCCATACCTCCGGCAAAGGGTATGTTTCGTATTGCAGGCTATCATTATACTTGTAAAGGATTCCGTAATCCTTGTTATTGGGTTTACTTGTGCAGGAGTTTGCGCTTTTGCTGAAAATGCTGAACTGAAAAAAAAGAGTAATAAAGCGCCTGCCCTCAGAAACTATCTTTTTATTAACATTTAAGCTGGTAAAGTTTTAACAACGTAAAGCAAATATATTTACCCGGAACTTATGTACAAAAAGATTTTAAGATTTGCAGATAGTTAAAGCAGTGATTTGAGATTATTACTTTTCTTTAATAAGAATCGCTATCATCCCTAACAGTTCGATTATACCAAAAACCTCTTCATATACTTTGAAAACACAATCCTAAGTTGGAAATTTAGGGCGACGCCTAGTCGGGACACCTAGTATCGAACTTAATTTACACAACAATTATTATCATGGCCGAAGAGATGGGGAAGTCCAGTCAAAGAAAGTCATTTCAGGCTGCAGAGGCATCCTTGAATATATACAAATACATTACAAGCAGGATTGCAATTACTGGCGGACGGCCAGTTTCTGTTAAGGGCAACCACCCAGACCCTAGATCAGTTTTTTGTGAAGCTGGAGGCCTGTCTAAAAGAGAGATTGGCTTTACTTATCAGTAATTAGTTTCGGAGTCTGTGAAAGTTCAGGCCATCAAAGTGGAACCTAAAAAGGTAGTCAATGCGGTGACTACCTTTTTGTCCGAGCACATCGATGGTTTAAAGATTATCAAAGTAGCAACCACTAAAGTGGAGCCTGAAAAGGTTACCAAGACGGTGGGAACCTTTTTGAATGAGAACAGCGATGGTTTGCTGAAAATCAAAGTAACGCCCGCTAAAACGGAGCCTGAAAAGGTTACCAATACGGTGGGAACCTTTTGTATTTCAACTATAGTGATGCTATTGAATTCCATTCCGGGAATTCGTCTCCGGAAATTCCTTTCCTGTGTGCATCATTTGATTTGGTTTGCTCAAATTACTCTTATTTTTAAACATTAACGAAAAATTTAAAACAAATCTTAGTCATATTTATCTTTTCTTTACCCGTTTGTGTTTGATTTTGGTACGTAAATTGCTTCATAAAATGGGTAAACAATTAACAAATAGTAGGTACTGCTTTCAGATTCACATTTTAAAATGTATTTTTACATCACAAGGTTAACCTATTTTAATCTACCGATTCCCCTGATGCTAAAGCCGCTTTTAATAATTGTTTTGATATACTTGTTCGCCAATAATACTGCTTACTGTCAGAAGACAGATACTCCCCGAAAAGCAACTACGTTCAAGGCCAAAATTATCCGTGTTGAAATAGCAGGACGTGATATGCCTTTTCAGGAAAACTATCATGTTGATTATGATAACAATGTATTGGAATTTGATTATTCGGCTATTCCGGCTCAAAACAACCTGACCTACAAGTATCGCATTATTGAAAATAGCTTTGAAGGAGCAAAACCCTCAGCCTGGTTTTTTACCACAAAAAACTCAGTAAAAGTAGATAGCCTGAAACCGGCTGTTTATCATTTTGAACTCGTAGCCATTGACTCAGCCAAGAAAGAAAGTCAGCCAGCTATTGTTGAATTTAAGATAGAATACCCTTGGTGGCGTTCGTGGTGGTTCTGGGGTTCATGTTTCGTTACTTTGTTTGGTTTGTTTTATGGTCGTGAGCGTTTTCTGAAATTCTGGTCAGATGAAGAACAGAGACATCATCGCCAGGTAACTGAGTTGGAATTACGTACACTGCAATTGCAGATGAACCCTCACTTTGTATTCAATGCCTTAAATGCCGTACAAAGTTTTATTCTGAATCGTGATACCATTTCGGCCAACAATTATTTATCAAAATTTGCCAATCTGATTAGGCTCTTTCTGGATTCGTCGCGTAGTAAATATATTACCCTTGCTGATGAGATAAAGTTGTTGAGCCTTTATATCGAAATTGAAATGCTGCGTTTCGAAAGCAAGTTTGAGTTCCATCTGAATGTTGCCCCTGAGGTGAATCGTTTCGTTGAGATCCCGACCATGATTTTACAGCCCTTCATCGAAAATGCGATTAATCATGGCTTGCGGTATAAAGAAACCAAGGGTAATTTATATATGAGTTTTTTTAACCAGGGCAAATACCTGGTTTGCAGGATAGAGGACGATGGCGTGGGAAGAGAAAAGGCAAAACAGATTCAATCAAAATCAAGGAAAGGTTATAAATCGCAAGGTCTTAAAATTACCGAAGAACGTCTGCAAACATTCAATCTGATTGCAGATGCCGACATTCATTTTCTGGTAGAAGATCGTATAAAACCACCTTATGAACCAGGAGTTGATATTGGCACGACAATTGAAATTAAATTTCCAAAATTTGGTTAATTTGTAATGTTTCTTTTCTTTTGTACCTGTGTAAGTATCCCTCTCCCTATACATACTATATAATTAGCGGTTAATAGTTGCGTGGCTATTGGCATGAGTCCTATGGCTGATGACAATCTTATTGACTTAGAGTAAACTTGTAAACAAAACCTTTTATGTATAAGGCTATTATAGTTGATGATGAAAATCGAAGTGTTGAAACCTTAAACAGTATCATTTACCTGTTCTGTTCAACAGAAGTTGAGGTAATTGGTACCGCCAATTCAATACAAGAGGCTTATCAACTTATTCAGGAAAAATCGCCGGATATTGTTTTTTTGGATGTGGAGATGCCTCATGGCAGCGGTTTTGATCTGTTAGAGAAATTCACCAACCCGAAATTTGAAGTTATTTTTACTACCGGATTCGACCATTACGCTGTTACGGCCATCAAATTCAGCGCTTTAGATTATCTTTTAAAACCGATTAATATTGAAGAGCTTAAACAAGCCATCGGTAAGGCTAAAGAGCGTATTGAAAAGAAAAACAGTCAGCAGAATTTCGATCACTTGATTCAGAACCTTAAGAATCCTCGTGATAAATCTAATAAAATACCCCTTCCAATCCTCAATGGTTTTCAGTTTGTGCCTGTCAATAATATTATTTATTGCGAAGCAGACGAAGACTATACGCACATTTATCTGAATGATAATACCAAAATAACCGTCTCTAAAAGTATCAAAGACTTTGAAGACCTATTGGCAAATTACGATTTCTTCCGTATTCACCATTCTTTTCTTGTCAATCGGGATTATATAAAACGATATACGAAGGGCGAAGGTGGAACAATCACAACCGAGCAAGGAACAGAGCTTCCGGTTTCACGCCGTCGTAAGTCAGAGTTTCTGGAATGGTTGAGCAATATTTAGTTTTCGGGCTCTGAGAAATACGCTCATTCAGGCTAAAATTTTAACGCCTTCCAATTAAAAGTTGGCATGTTTTTTATACATATTTCAGGTGCAGAAACCGCGGTTTCTGCACCTTTCTTTTTGCAATTTACGGCCGATTTTTATTTTTATAAAAGTATCCGTTCAATCAGTTTTTATTTAAATTATAAAAAAAAAAAACCCAAATATTCAAAAACAAATTTTAGTATTTCTCTTATTATTTCGTAAAAAGTTCGTTTATTTAAGATTATCTGCCACTTATCTAATTTATACTGCCACTTACCGAATAGTAGTTGTAATAGTTATACGTCGAAATTAACTTGCTATAAAATTCAACAATTTTAAAGCTTTCCTTATAATGAATAAGCTGATTTACAAGACTCCGTTCAGTCCAGAAGGATTTACGGTCGTCCAAAATGTGGAAAGCCAAGCTACTGGTGCTAACATGTCCATGCGGGTTGCTGGCAAACGTAACATGGTTAAGCTCGGTGATATTTTATACTTGAAGAGCGCGAAAAATTACACAATTTTTAAGCTGGCTGATGGTAGAGAAATTATCAGTTCTAAAACATTGAGAATCTTTGAAGAGGAGTTAGATGAGATTACTAATTTTGTGAGGCTTCACCGTTCATACATCATTAACTTAGAACATGTAAATGTCTTATATTTCAATTGTCGTGGAGGAGAAGTTCTCATCCATGACGAGAAAATTATTATATCAAGAAGAAAAGCTGCGGAGTTCCGCCGTAAGTACAGAAGATTCTTACGCACAACCGGACAGAACGTTACTTCTACAATAAAATTAAAGACAACAATACGAATGTCTTAAAGACATTCAGAAAAATTATTTTTTACTTTTTGGGTTACGATAATAAAGTGCTGGCTAATCTGGCACTTTATTTTTTTGGGGTATTCCCAATTTTTTTACATCTGAAATCTTTCTACGAAAACAATATCTTACAGGAGAGTACATGAGGATTTTTATAAAAAATTGTTGATTTTTGTGTCGATAGTAGAGTAGATTTTAATATTATTATCCTAAACAAAGAACATTTTTTTAAATAGAGGGCAGAAAACAAGTGGGGCCATTTCCCAGATGTAACTCCAACTACACAGTTAGCCTCTGCAATTGAAAAACACAAAGCAGTATATTAAAAAAAGTGGACTCCCTACGGATGTCTTTGAAGCACGATGATAATGTTTAAAGATGCGCTTACAGATTATAAAGCAACAAAATCTTAAATAAATATGGAAAATACCCTAACATTCAAATATGTTAGCTACCTGTGGGACGAGAATAAAGCCGCCGAATTAGCCAATAACGAAGTTGATTTATTTATCTATCGCTCAAACCTATTAGGAGCAGATTTACGATTAACTAACTACGCCGGAGGAAATACATCTTGCAAAATAACAGAAACAGACCCATTGACAGGTGAACCTGTGGAAGTAATGTGGGTAAAAGGCTCTGGCGGTGATATTGGCACCCTTACCAAAAAAGGTTGCGCCAACCTCTATGTTGACCGTCTGCATGCCCTGAAAAAACGTTACAGAGGCTTAGTCTTTGAAGACGAAATGGTAGGTTTATTTGACCATTGTTTATTTGACCCGAAATGTGCTGCTCCATCTATTGATACGCCTTTGCATGGCTTATTGCCTTTCAAACATATAGACCACTTACACCCCGATGCCTTGATTGCCATTGCCGCCAGTAAAGATGGTGAGCAAATCATGAAAGAAATCTGGGGAGATACTATGGCCTGGTTACCATGGCAACGCCCGGGTTTTGACCTAGGCCTGAAACTGGAAGAAACAGTTAAAAACAATCCGAATCTGAGAGGAGTAATTTTGGGTGGTCATGGCTTGTTTACCTGGGGTGATACTTCTTATGAATCTTATATTAATACGCTAGAAGTCATAGAAATGGCTTCGATATATCTTGAGCAGAATTATGGTAAAAAACGCCCTGTTTTTGGGGGTGCAGTAAGAGAATCAAAAGCTGAAGCTGATAGAAAAACTGCCGCTGCAGAAGTGATGCCAACCCTACGTGGTTTAGCATCAAGCTATAGAAGAATGGTAGGACATTTTACTGACGATGCCCGCGTATTGGAATTTGTTAATTCAAGTGATTTGGAAAGACTGGCGCAAAAAGGCACCAGTTGTCCAGACCACTTCCTACGCACTAAGATTCGCCCTCTGGTATTAAAAGGAACTACCAAAGAGGAAATAGAGAAACAGTTTGAAGATTATAGAGCTGATTATGTGGCTTACTATGAGCGTTGCAAGCATCCGAATAGTCCGGCCGTAAGAGATACTAATCCAGTGGTGATTCTGTATCCGGGTGTGGGTATGTTTTCTTTCGCCAAAGAT
>CBIHRH010000124.1:0-10072 GCA_966212365.1 uncultured Emticicia sp.
GGCTGGATGGCTTCAGTTTCTGCAGACTGTTGAAATCTGATATGCGCACCAATCATATTCCGGTAATTATGCTTACCGCCCGAGCAGGGCTTGAAGACCGTTTAGAAGGGCTTGAATTAGGAGCAGATGATTATCTGGCCAAACCTTTTAATACAGAAGAATTGCAGATTCGGGTACGTAATCTAATAAATATCAGACAGGCCTTGCAACAAAAGTATAGCCAAACCATTAAAACGCAGGATGTTGAAGTTGTTGAGTCTAAAACGAATACTCTTGATGAACAGTTTTTAGAAAAGCTTTACACTATTATTGATAAAAATCTATTGAATACCGATTTTAATATTAGTTTATTAGCTGATGAAATGAGTATGACTACGGGACAATTACGCCGAAAGTTAAAAGCCATCACCAATCAGAATATTGTAGAGTTTATCCGTGATTACAGGCTACAAAAAGCTGCTAAATTGTTGAGAAACAAATCAGTGAGTGTATCAGATGCCGCCTTTCAGGTAGGCTTTGAGAGTCTGCCTTATTTTTCAAAAATATTCTTCGAAACCTTCGGAAAGAACCCTTCGGAATGGAATAATTAATTGTATCACGATTTTTCAAATCGTTTCACTTATATATCTGTGACCTCGCCGGGAATCGAACCCGGATCTAAAGTTTAGGAAACTTCTATTCTATCCGTTGAACTACGTGGTCTTTATATTTTTACTTTACAGTTCTAAAGTTTAGAAAACTTCTATCGGGCAACGTTTGCTCTATCCGTTGAACTACGTGGTCTTGAGTTAAGCTATAGCATTCTAACTTAACTACAAATTTGATGATTTTTTTGTTTCAATTCATGAATTTTATTTAAAATTCATCTATTCTATCGCAATTTCATCAACAAATAGCCAGGCAGGGTTGCCATTACCCGGATGATTATCAGGCAGTTTGCCGTAATTTTTGGCAAAGACTCTTACATAACGGGATTTTTTACCATCACCTGCCACACCTAGTTGTTGTACCGAACTACCTTTTGGTGCGGTGGCTGCCATAGGAATTTTCTTTACACTGCTAAAGTTTTTGCCATCATTTGAAACGAATACTTCTACTTCTGTTGGCAACATAATCCACGAATCACTTGCTCCTTTAAAAGCAAAAGATACTTTATTGATACTCGTGGCTTGTCCCAAATCGATAGTAATATCTAAATCCTTTCCCTCAAAGCCTACCCATGTAGCACTATTGGCGTCTTCACCTTTTACACCATTGGTTAAGCCATAGGTTTCTCCTCCTGTATAGTTTTTAGGTTGGTTTACTAAAGTATATTTGCGCCCTGTGGCTTTGTTGATAAAGAAGTATTTGGTCAACACTTTTCCCAACTGCTCGCCCTTTGCCGAAAATGCAGCCACTCTCACACTTCCGTCTTTGGTAATCGCCACACCCGAAGGCTGATATACGGCTGAGCTGGCCGTTGGCTCCGAACCATCAGTAGTATATCTGATAGTGGCGGCTTTATCTACCGATTGTAATTTGATTACCACCTGACTCTTATCATTAATTGTCGATGAAGCCGTAATATCATAATAGCTTTTGGCATAATTAACGGCCAGATACTTCAACCGTTCAAAATGGGTTTTCAAACGTGTGGTGAAATCATCATAATTTTTCAATTTAGCTGACGTCCATCCTGTTTCTGCTATGGCGCAAGCGCGTGGGTAAGCCATATATTCGACATGGCTTGGCGTTTGGATGTATTCTGTCCAGAGATTGGCTTGTACACCCAAAATGTGCTTAGCTTGTTCTGGTGTCAATGCTTTTGGCATTGGATCATACGAATATACTTTTTCTAAAGGCAAGTATCCACCAATAGCTAATGGCTCGGTTGATGGGTCTGACTGATAATAGTCTAAGTAACAAAAGCCTGTTGGCGTCATGATGGCGTCGTGATTTTGTTGGGCGGCGGCTATACCCCCCTCTACCCCACGCCAAGACATAATGGTGGCATTCGGAGAAATACCTCCTTCCAGAATCTCATCCCAACCAATGATTTTCTTGCCTTTCGAAGTCAGGAATTTATCGAAATGCTTGATGAAATAACTTTGTAATTCATGTTCATCTTTCAAGCCCTCTTTCTTCATTAAAGCCTGACAAAATGTACTTTGTTTCCAGGCGGTTTTAGGACATTCATCACCTCCAATATGCACATACTCACTTGGGAATAAGGTAATCACCTCTGTCAATACATCTTCTAAAAACTTGAAAGTAGTTTCTGTTGGGCAAAATACGTCATCGTGCACACCCCATATTCCGGTCACTTCATAAGGCCTGCCTTTCAGAGATTTTTCTGTACAACCTAATTCAGGATACGAAGCCAAAGCTGCCAACGCATGGCCAGGCATTTCAATTTCCGGAATAATGGTAATGTATTTCTTCTTTGCATAAGCTATCACATCCTTGATTTCTTCCTGCGTGTAGAATCCGCCATGCGGTGTACCATCAAATTTCCAGTCGTTATAATGACCTTTCATGCTTTCTTTCCGTTTTGAACCTACTTCGGTCAGTTTCGGATATTTCTTAATCTCAATTCTCCAACCCTGATCGTCAGTTAAGTGCCAGTGGAAACGGTTCATTTTATGCAAAGCCAATAAATCAATATATCTTTTTACAAATGAAACCGGAAAGAAATGGCGGGCCACATCAAGCATACTACCACGGTGTCCATAACGTGGACGGTCGAAAATAGTACAAGCCGGAACAGTCCATTTTACGCTTTTTTCAAGCGAGCTACTGAATATCTGTGGTGGCAGTAATTGTAATAAGCTTTGTAGTGCATAAAACTCTCCTTTGCCTGTGGCACCTGCCAATATCACACCTTTGGCATCTGCTTTCAGAATATAGTCTTCATCGCCCAATATTTTATTCATCACCTGCTCTTTATAGGGAGCAAAAACAATAGTTTTATTGGCAGGCACTAAAGTATTTGGTATATCTGCTTCTTCAATTGGCAATTTAATGCCTGATGTTACCACCACACGTTCAGCCAGCATTTCAGCCAGAGGACGGATTTCAGCAGCACCTTTTGGAACCAGGATTTTTGTCTGGGCATCAATGGTAAACTCACCAGTCAGAGGAGTGAGCTCTAATGGCTTGGGGATGATGGCATATTTGTTCTGAGCAATAGTTGAAAACGACAGAATAAGCAGGCTTAGAAAGCCAATGTTTTTTTTCATGAGCAACGTTAGGTTTTATTGATTCCTAGGCAAAAATAGGTTTTATCTGGTAAAAAACTTGGGAATGATGGTGTTTTTTGAGAATGTATCAAGGTTCTTTGGGATAAGGTACAAATTTATGGCTCTTTTCAATCCACCCCTTGTCAGCAGTTAAATAATAAATATGCTCTCCTAAAGAGACTGCACTTGCATGTACGTAGGTAGTTAATGTTCGTTTAGACTTATTTATTTTAGTGGGAAAATAATTCATTGAGTCTGTTAGGTATCTGTTTAAAACAAACTTTTTGTTTTCCTGTATATAGTAATTGTAAAATACTCCACCATTCCCTCCCGAATTATTTATCACTGCAATATCATCTTTATTGTCAAAATTCAAGTCTGCAATGATAATATCCCCATAGTCATTATCGTCTCCTACCCCCTCAAAACTAACTTTAGTAGAGTATGACAAAACATGATTACATTTCTTAAAAACATCAGGGGCATAGAAAGACGGATTTATATATAAAGTATCCATTTTTTGATGAGTTAATTTATCAGATATTGTCAGATTGATCGTGCATGAATCATAAATATCATCTTTTCGCTCGAAACGCCTCAAAAATATCTTAACGTCGAATTCTTTCGATAGATCAGTATAGCTACATTGTTGTATAACCGCCTGTTGTTGCGCACTTATTTTAGTCAAATCTAGGCCTTCATTTTGGTTCGGTTTATACTTACAACCTGATGAACAGCAATACAAGAAAAGGAGTAATAATTTTAGTTTAGGTGTGTACATATTTTAGCAGATTTCAATACGCTTACAACGTTAAAGATCTGCTTTCATTGAGTAGTAACTATGATAAATATCATTAAAGGTTCACAAAATAAATCTTCATAATATAACGATTTTGTAAATCGTCAAAATTCAATAGGATTTTCTTAACCAATAATATAGCATGTGGGTTTATTACTCTCAGAAGAGACGATTTAAAAAATCGTCATACATAATAATATCCTTTTACCATCTAGTAAATTTTCGTGCAGATTTTAGACTAAAATCACTTACAATAACCAAATAAGGCTGAAATTCGTTTAGTATTAAACCGTTCAAAAGCTATGAAAAAATACATCCTATTATTGCTTATAATCGGCACTGGTTCCTCGCTTTCAATAGCACAGAAATTATCGAGAGAAGACAAGATAAAGGCCGTTGAAATGCTCTCCGATTTCTTCGGGAAACCCACTCCCAGTAAAACTCCAGTCCCCGATGTAATTTCGGAGAAAGGCTTGCCTACTAGTCTCAATACAGCCGATTTTGACAAAAAGCTTGCCTTGTTTACCAATAGTTTTTATTTCCAGCAATCAAGTTTCAGAGATAACGAAGCGCGTGTAGAAGCTGATGTTTTTCATTTACCGAATATGGATTTAGTGAATGGACAGTTTCTCTGGACCAAAGCCACAGCAAAAGAAGGCGGCACTCTGGAAATTGTGCCCAGCCCAGACCCAAATCGAATGTCGTCGATGGATTTTTTCAACGAAGTCGTTACTTATAAGCCTCAGGGCGGAAAAACTTTGAATACCATCGAAGGCACTTTCTCTTTTACTTATCCAACAGAGTTTAAACAGGTGGTATTGACCAAAGCTGACATTGGTAAAGAAAAAGATCTGGAGGGAGAAATGGTAAAGTTGCTATCGATAGAGAACGATATTGCCGTGTTCGAGATTAAACGAAAAACCGAAGATAGTCAACTGAATTATTATGCCTTAAATGCCAAAGGAGAGCCGCTTGATTTGGTGGTAATGCGATCGGAAGTACCCAAAACTATCTATACGCTTTTAGATAAAAATGGTAAGATACCTGAGGATAAGAAGAAATTTCTGGTTGATAAATTTGATGATTTACGCAAAGAACCTATCGTCAGTTATGTAAAGGCTTTGGGTACAATTGCACAAGTGGTAATTGTACAACCTAAAGGCACAAGCAGCAAAAAGCTCCCGATTGTGGTACACAGAACACCTGATTTCCAGCACGGAGAAACGACTTTAGCCAATGACCGTTATGAATGCCGACCACCTATTAAATATGATAAAATCTCAGAAGCAGATCTGGCGAATCTGAATATCAAAGCCGACCGCACTAATGATGGTATGAATAATCATTTGCTTATATTATCAGTACCCAATAGCTTTAATTCAGCTTATGCCAAAGTAGAGTTTAAAGATGTTGTGGCTACCAACGCCGGAAAAAACTCTCCTTTCGAACCACAAGGCGCTTTTTATGACGATAAACCCAAAACATTTAGTTTCAGACTTGACCCTCCGGGTGGAGACCAGCCCATTGACGCGGATTTAATTAAAGGTACAGTAGAAATAACTTATCCGGTTGAAATCACCACACAGATTTTGCCTGTCAATGCTCCTGCCGATAAATTTGAAATGAAAAACCCGCTTACTGTCACTTATTTCACCAAAGATGATGATTTAGATAATTCAGGTGAATTTAAACCCAAGCGTGCTTATGCAGCCAACGGCATGCAATTGAAAAGAGTTGAAGGCTTTTATACTGGAGGCTCAAAGGATGGCAAAAGTTATATGGAATATGTGTATTGGGGCAAACCTGCCACCATTCAGATTGATAAGGCTACTAAATGGATTACGAAAGAGATCCCTTTTTCATTGAAGACAGTGCCCAAGAAGCCTAAGGAGTTTTGATATTTGTAATTAATAATTGCTTATTTCCCTGCTCAACCGGGCGCTTCGACCGCGCGGAGTCCGCTCAGCCACCGGTTTGAAAGACTTCTGTCTGCAAAGATAAAAGTATTTAAAGCCAAAACGCATAGCCCGGTGCCTGAGCGTAGTCGAAGGCCGTGCGTTGGAAATTTCCTTTTAACTCCTCAATCGGTGGCTTCGACCTCGCGGCAGCCACTCCGCTCAGCCTCCGGTCTGACAGGCCTTGCTTTATTAAAAAACACATTTTAAAGTAACAATTTTATGCGCCTAGCCGACGCCTGAGCGGAGTCGAAGGCCGCGCTGAGCCAACAAAACAATTAATTCCCACCCACACTAAACAATAAATAATATTGTTATTACCTTTGTATTCTCTCTCCTTATACTATCGATACCATTTAGAAAAGACTTGACAGAAATATATCGCCGCGATATATTTATATTTGCATTACATTTAACGATTGAGATTCCGTGCAGAACCAGAACAATTACTTAGATAAACTTAACCCACCCCAACGCGAAGCTGTAACTCATCCCGAAGGTCCGCTGATGATTATTGCTGGCGCTGGTTCGGGAAAAACCCGTGTATTGACCTACAGGATTGCCTGGCTTATTGAGCAGGGGGTTGATCCATTTAATATTCTTTCTTTAACTTTTACCAACAAAGCTGCTGGCGAGATGCGCCATCGGATTGAGCAGATTATTGGTGCCGATGCAAAAAACCTATGGATGGGTACTTTCCACTCTATTTTTGCCAAAATCCTGCGCTTTGAAGGAAAAAGATTGGGTTATACTTCTGATTTTACCATTTATGATACAGACGACTCAAAGTCTTTAATCCGGTCAATTATTAAAGAATTAGGTCTGGACGATAAAACCTATCGCCCGAACTATGTCTTGAATCGTATCTCCAACGCCAAAAATGCTTTGGTATCCTGGGAAGCTTATGTCAATAATCCGATTTACATGGAAGATGATAAAGCTGCCCGCATGCCGGAAATCGGACGATTGTATAAAACCTATCAGATGCGTTGTTTCCAGGCCAACGCTATGGATTTCGACGATTTATTGTTCAATACCAATATTCTTTTCCGCGACCATCTGGATATTTTGAACAAATACCAGCATAAGTTCAAACATGTGCTGGTAGATGAGTTTCAGGATACCAACGTTTCTCAGTACCTGATTACCAAGAAGCTCTCGTCAGTACACCAGAATATCTGTGTGGTGGGTGATGATGCGCAGAGCATCTATGCTTTCCGTGGTGCGAATATCCAGAATATCCTGAATTTCAGGAATGATTATCCTGAATTGCATGTCGTGAAACTGGAGCAGAATTATCGTTCTACTAAAACGATTGTGAATGCAGCTAACTCAGTAATTGCCCGTAATAAGGAGCAATTAGAGAAAAATGTCTTTACTGATAACGATGAGGGCTCTAAAATCGAGGTAATTAAGGCTGCATCAGATAATGAAGAAGCACGTCTGATAGCTACCAGTATCTTTGAAGCTAAAAATAATGAGGGGCTTAAAAACAGTGAATTTTCGATTCTTTACCGCACCAATGCCCAGTCCAGAGCATTTGAGGAAGCTTTAAGAAAAATCAATATCAAATACCGTATCGTTGGCGGTTTGTCTTTCTACCAACGAAAAGAAATTAAAGACTTACTGGCTTATCTGCGTTTTACGATTAATCAGAACGATGAGGAAGCTTTCAAGCGGATTATCAACCTGCCAAAACGTGGTATTGGTGATACAACAGTTGCCAAAATCGTAGTAACAGCCGCAGAAAATAACCGCTCGGTATGGGAGGTAGTAAGTAATATTACCCAATATGTAGCCGGAAGAGCTGGCCAGGCCATTGATGATTTTGCCACCCTGATTAAGAGTTTCAAAATCATGATTGACGAGGGTAAAGATGCACACACTGTTGCCGCTTACATTGCCAAGACTTCGGGTATTTTGCGTGAATTATATGAGGATAAAACAGTAGAAGGCTTATCAAGATACGAAAACGTGCAAGAGTTATTGAACTCGGTCAAACAATTCGTAGATAACCCTGAAAATGAAGAAAAAACCTTAAGTGCCTTTTTGCAAACGGTAACGCTCATGACCTCGGCCGACCAGGAAGATGAAGATGGTGACCATGAACGTGTAACATTAATGACCATACACGGTGCAAAAGGTCTTGAGTTTAAATATGTATACATCGTGGGGCTGGAAGAAAACCTCTTCCCATCTCAGATGATGCTACAAAACCGCACGGATTTAGAAGAAGAACGCAGATTGTTTTATGTTGCTATCACAAGGGCAGAAAAGAAACTGACTTTAAGTTATGCCGAAACCCGCTATAATTATGGTCGATTAAACTACTGCGAGCCAAGTCGTTTCTTAGAAGAAATAGACAAGAAAAGTCGCTCGGTTTCTTTTGATGATACGCCTACAAGAAACGACCGCCCCACTTCTACTCTATCGTTTGCCAAAAAAGAGAGTATTATCTCTAATCTGAAACCTGTACAAAAGGCTGTACCTGCTCCACAACATACGCCATCAGGCGATTTTGTGGCAAGCGATACTAGTAATCTGAAAGAAGGAGATAAAGTAGAACACCCGAAATTTGGCTTCGGGACCGTAAAAAGAATGGATGTGAATGGCTCGGATAGAAAAGCAACAATTGTATTTGATGGACAGGGGGAAAAGACTTTGTTATTGAGCTTTGCTAAGTTGAGGATATTGTAGGAACTCTCCTCACCCCAATCCCTCTCTCGAGGGAGAGGGGCTAAAAAAAGTCTCCCTCCGCGCGGCGTCCGCTCCTATTTCAAGGAGAGGGAGATTTAGAGGGTAAGGAAAATCTTTTATAAGAATCTCGCTCGCAATTCAGGCGTTGGCAGCCGACAGGCATCCATCTTACCCATAAACCGATAGCGGTTTTTAGCTACTATATCATAAACAAAATCACGGATAAACTTCGGGACTATCTTGAAACCATACAGCAACTTCCATAGTCCATTCATGTGGCGGGCTATTTCCAGGGCCGCGTCAGACTTCTGATAAAGTTTCCCGTCTTTTTCCAATAGTACACTATCAAATTCGGTTATAGAAGTTATGTGGTGTTTTTCAAGAATCTCTCTTCCGGGTTCTGATTGCAGGGCGGCAAATTTAAACAGGCCTTTCTTGTCTCTGTCAATCAGAAAATTGATGGAGGCATTACAGAAATTACAAACACCATCAAACAGAATTACCATGATTTTATGGATTTTGCATCGAAACCGCTGGTTTGCTTTCTTCTGCTTCCAGATTATTATTGTTGTATTTCGATGGACATTTTAATAATATTTGTTCCGCACGGAAAACTTTGTTCTGTAAATCCATGCTACCAACTACCACCACTTTCTCCGATTTATCCAGGTCCTGTGGTTTTGGTTGGTTATAAATCACCCTTTCTTCACGATTCAATGAATCAATCATCGTAAACTGAAAGCTATTCGGGTCAGTGACAGGGTCATATACCATGCCTACGATATTTCCCTGTGCATCTTTTTTCAATGAACCAACTACGTGGATAGACTTATTGTTTCCGTCTTTTGCCAATTCTTCTGCTTCGCTGAAACCTACATAAGTACTTGCGTCTCCTACCGTAGAGATAATGATTCCAACAGCTACCGCAATTACTGCCAATGCGATAATATGTGATTTTTTCATAAACCTTTTTCTATTTTACTAATCTTTCTATCTAACAAAACTAAATACCCAATAATTCCCGCAAAAACTACGGCAATCACTGCTACAACTACCCATATTTTTCCGTCTTCACGCATTTTATCAGCCATTTCTACTTCCTGTTGCGCAAATAGATTGGTTGAGATGAGGAGCGTTAAGGTCAAAAGTGCTAATATTTTTTTCATATTTTTTAAATTTGTTCTTCAAGTTTTACCCGATAAATTAAATCTCCGTTTAAGCTTCTCAATTTTTTCCTTAAATTCACTATAGCGTAGTGATTTTGAATATTTGGTACAGAAATTTTAGTCACTACTATTCGTCCAAATATTTTTTCAAAATCTGTCAATTTATGTTTTAATATCTCAATACTCGTATCTATTTGGCTTGCTGCTTTTATTACACTTGAGCCTTTCAGTTCAATA
>CBIHRH010000125.1:0-10007 GCA_966212365.1 uncultured Emticicia sp.
CGCCAAGTCAAACTCCTGTTACCGAAAATCTCCAGCCAGTTTCGACAGGTATCAGCCGTTCAGAGTTCCTTGCTAAAACCGCTTTAGGTCTGGGAGGTTTGCATTTGGGTGCTATGACATGGGGTATTCTGTCAGGGGCGCATGATTATCATTTAAGAAGAGTAACGCTTAATCTGAAAAATTTGCCTAAGCAATTTGATGGAATGACCATTGCTCAACTTTCAGATATTCACTCAGGTAGTTTCTTTAATAAAACGGCCGTAAAAGGTGGGGTAGAGATGTTGATGAAAGAGAAACCTGATGTGTTTTTCTTTACCGGCGATTTAGTGAATAACATAGCACCAGAGGTGAAAGATTATATTGAGATTTTCTCCAAGATTAAAGCACCTTTAGGTACATTCTCAACACTCGGTAACCACGATTATGGTGATTATACCGAATGGATATCTGCCGAGAAAAAACGCCGGAACCTGGCCGACTTAATGGGAGCTCATAAAACAATGGGTTGGGATTTATTGATGGATACCCACCGTGAATTGAAAGTAGATGGAGAAAAGATTGGTATTTTGGGTATTCAGAACTGGGGCGCAGGTGGTTTCTCAAAACATGGAGATATGGAGAAAGCTGTTGCTAATACACAGGAGTTTCCGGTGAAACTATTGCTTTCGCATGACCCAAGCCATTGGCGAGCACAGGTATTGCCTAAATACAAAGATATTGATGTAGCATTTGCAGGTCATACACATGGTATGCAGTATGGGGTAGAACTGGGTAAATTCAAGTGGTCGCCGGTGCAATTGCGCTATAAAGAATGGGCTGGTTTATACGAAGAGGGAGACCAGAAGTTATACGTAAACCGTGGATTTGGTTATATAGGTTATCCGGGCCGATTAGGTATTTATCCGGAGATTACAATTTTTGAATTGAAATCGGTATAAAATAAACAGGGCAAATATCTAATCAGATATTCGCCCTGTTATTATACTATTTTGGAGGAGCCTTTTAATCAAGCAAATTCCATTTTAGTCCTAATTTGGAGAAGAAATAAAGAAGGGAAACCCTTAATACACCTAATCCATATTTTGAGCTTCTGACGAAGTTGATAGAAGAGGCCTCTTCAAAATATTTAGTCGGACAGGTAACTTCAGCTATTTCAAAATCTTTCCAGAATATCTGTGCTATCATTTCATTGTCGAAGATAAAATCATCATCGCATTTCCTGAAAGGTACGGTTTCTAGTACTTGTTTTGAGAAAGCACGATAACCTGTGTGGTATTCTGAAAGCTTTTGCCCCATCAATAAGTTTTGCGTAAAAGTCAGAAAACGGTTAGCAATGTATTTATACATAGGCATACCACCTTTCAAGGCTCCTTTACCTAAAATTCTTGAGCCAAAAACAACCGGGTAAAGGTCTTCACCAATAATACTTACCATGGCTCTGATTAGTTTAGGTGTATATTGGTAGTCGGGGTGCACCATCACTACGATATCGGCACCAATTTCCAGGGCCTTTGTATAGCAGGTTTTTTGGTTACCGCCATAACCTTTGTTTATATCGTGCCGGATAACATGATGAATATTTAATCGTTTGGCTACTTCAGCAGTATCGTCAGGGCTGTAGTCATCTACTAAAATTACTTCATCAACAATATCAAATGGAATCTCTCGGTAAGTGCGTTCAAGTGTTTGTGAAGCTCGGTAGGCTGGCATCACAATTACTACTTTTTTATTGTTATACATAAATTATTCGAGTTTTCGGTGCTAATTTGCAGCCGATTTTGTGGTGAAACATCACCATTTTAGAATTGGGCTGTAAAATAGGGCATGATTCTTTTTATTTCCAAGAATAAATTATTTACTCGCCTGTTACAGACAGGCAAACGAAATGCCAAAATGTAACAATTAACACACAAATCAGGCTTTCGTAATCGCAATTTTTTAATATGATATTATCAAGTGAGACTTTATTTTTTATAGGATTTTCGATTTTTGTAGCGTTTGTGATGGCTCTTGATTTAGGAGCATTCACTAGATCAAAAAGCCATGAAGTGAGTTTTAAAGAGGCCGGTATCTGGAGTGCGGTCTGGGTATCTTTAGCTATCGCTTTTTTCTTTTTTCTTCGTCAGTATGGTTATCTGATTCATGATATTAGTGATATATCTCATTTACATGCGGTAAAAGAAAAGTATTATGAGACATTACAACTCCCACCAAACTTTGAAGCTGCTCTACAGGCTTTTGAGAATAGCATGGCTATTGATTATCTAACGGGTTATCTGACAGAGTATTCATTGTCGGTCGATAATATCTTTGTATTTATTCTGATTTTCAATTCTTTTGGAGTTCATAAGAAGTTTTATAAGAAAATACTGGTATGGGGTATTTTAGGCTCTATCGTTTTACGGTTCGTTTTTATTTTTGTAGGAGCAGCCCTGATACAAGAGTTTGAATGGATTCTATATATTTTTGGCGCGTTCTTGATTTATACAGGGATTAATATCTTACGGAATAAAGAAGCGGAAGAGGAAATGGACCCGGCGCATCATCCGGTTGTGAAGTTTGCTTCTAAGTACTTCAACGTTTATAAACGTAATGTAATTGACCATTTCTTAGTTTATAATAAGCGATATAAAAAATGGTATGTTACGCCGATTTTCCTGGTAATGCTGGTGATTGCAGGTACTGATGTAGTTTTTGCTGTTGATTCCATTCCGGCTATTTTCTCTATTACCAAAGATCCTTATATCGTTTTCTTTTCTAACGTATTTGCCATTATGGGGCTTCGCTCCATGTTTTTCTTCCTGGCAAGTATCATGAGTCTTTTCCGCTTCCTGAAATATGGCTTAGGCGTTTTGTTGAGTTTTATCGGTGTCAAGATGCTTTTACATCACCAACTCACAGCTCTAGGGTTTACGAATGTACACTCATTATTGGTGATTGTGGGGATATTGGTGATAAGTATTGGGGCAAGCGTGGTGTTTCCGGAGAAGCGTAATACGGAGTGATACGGGGCCTAGTCTCCGTAAAATAGTTTCACGGAATGGTATTCCGTAGCACGTTATGAAAACTCATTACAAAAGATATTTACCACATATTCTCCCGCCAGATGAAAGGCTATTTATCACTTTTCGTCTGGCTAACTCTTTGCCTAAAGACATCATATTTCAAATGAAAGCTGAAAGGAATATGGCAGAAGAATTAATAAGAAAAACTATTCTTGATGAAGCTGTTCGAAAAACAGAACTCTACAAAATTCAGAAAAAGTACTATGCTAAATTTGATAATTACCTTCATCAATGTTTAAATGGGGTACAATGGTTAGGTATAGACTCTGTTGCAGAAGTATTAATTGAAGCCTTACATTATCGTGATATAAAGTATTATCAGCTACATGCTTTTTGTATCATGCCCAATCATGTACACATTTTATTAACCTCTAAAATTCATGAGGATGGATTTTTCAGGGTTTTACAATCTTTAAAAAGACATACTGCCCGAAAATCTAACGAATTGCTTGATTTAACTGGTAATACTTTTTGGGGAGAAGAAAGTTATGACCATGTGGTTCGTGATGATGAAGAGTTTGTCAGGATAATAGATTATATTGTCCAGAACCCGGTGAAGGCTGGGTTAGTAGAGAAGTGGGAGGGTTGGAGATTTACTTATTTGTCTGAAGAAGTGAAGAGTTGGTACGTATAAACCCGGAGTGCCACTCCGGGTAACTGGTTCACGGAGACTGGGCGTATCACTCCGTGTTACGGCTCCACAATCTTTCAAATTTCCAGCCTTTTGCTCTAAGACTTATGGGGAGATAAGCATGTGCGTCTTTCGGGGTTATACTCTCATAATACAAGTCATCATCTGTCAAAATCAGGGAATCGTAATTGCCTTCATCTTTTACAGTGATATCAGCGAAAGGCAACTCCAGATAAAAGCCTTGGTTTTCTTGCACCAACTGATTTTTTAATAGCCATCGGGTATTAAATTTCTCAGTTGTATAAGGTTCGGGGGAATAATTTCCCTGCGATACTTCCAGGGCATATTCCAGATATTTTTTCAATAATTTTGGTCCTAGATTTTGTGCTTGATCAACCTGTAATTGATGAGGAAGAATACTGCTCACAATATAAATAAACTCCCGTGCACGGGTAACAGCCACGTTCAGGCGATTTTCACCTCCCTGCTGATTCAGACTACCGAAATTCATTAAAAGTTTACCTTTTAGATTGGGAGCATAGCCTACCGAGAAAATCACAATATCGTATTCATCTCCCTGTATATTTTCAATATTCTTGATTACCCCCCAGCCTTCGCCTAAAACAGGTGAAATAGTCTGATAAATTAAATCAGCCTGTTTAAAGTTAAAAGTAACTACCCCGATTGTTTTTGAAGGAGCACGGCGTTTCAAGTCTTCGACAATCTCCAATACCTTTTGTGCCTCAGTCGGATTTGTATTATTTTCCCAATAGCCATCCAGTTTAATATAACTGATAGCAGGCTTATTCTTACTGATTTCAGTATAATGAGGCAGTAATTGTAATGAGTTTTTATAGAAGTGCTGATTAGAAAAATCAATCAAATCTAACGAATGACTACGATAATGTCCTTTCAACCAGGCTTGAGGAAGGTATTGTGCCGCTAAGTCAAGCAAGGAGTCTATTTCGAGGAGATGCTCATCTTCGGCATCTTCATCATAGCGAATCTGGTATAAGTCGGTAGGCTGCAATTGTTTAGAATCTCCGGCAATAACTACCTGTTTGCCACGATAAATAGCCGGAATCCCATTCTCTGCAAAACATTGAGAAGCTTCATCAAAAATCACCAGATCAAAAAGTGAATCAGTCGGATTTTGTCCCGACAAAGGGAAAATAGCTGATACCGACTCAGGTGAAGCCATCCAACAAGGAATCAGTTTGAAGATTTCTTCTGAATGATTTTCCAGCAATTTCCGGACAGACCAGAGTTTACGCTTCTTGGTGGTCTGGTGCTGTAATTCCCGATAGGTAACTACATTTTGCAGGCGGTTAATTACCAGATCCTGATAAGTTTGTTCACGCAATTTCAGTAATAAGATTTCCTGACTTAGCTCCTGTTTTTTAAGTACACATTCCTGCAATTCAGTTTCTAATTGCGCTACTTTTAAAGAACTAACTCCTCTTAAAATGGGATAGAGTGTTTCGATATGCAGTGTCCAGGCTATGCGCAGAGAGTTCAGAAAAACCTCTGTTAAATCAGCAATATCCACCTCTGCATTTTCATAATTCAGCAATCGTCGTATCACTTCTAACTCAGTAGAATTAAACGACTCTTTCAATTCATCGGCCTCTGCTAATAAATCAAAGTTTTGTTTCAGATAGGCTGTAAACCCTTGTTTTGCTTCCGGTTTTTCAACCAATTTCTCAATTTGTGGATATGACAAATACAATTGCCATTGTACAAACTCTAATTTTGTATCAACAATCAGTTTTGCCAGAGTTTTGAATGGATTGACAGAAAATACGTTTAAGTTATTGAAAATATAAGTAGTCTGGCGGCGAATAAACTCTTCTTGTTGATAGATAGTGTAAGCTTTATTAGCCAGAATATAGTTTTGTAACTCACTTTTAATCGTCTCCCAACTCTCTTTTTCGTCAATCGCAATCTCTTTCTTACCTAGCTTTTCTTTGATGTCTTCAAAGGCAATGCGTTGCTGGATTCTCTTGTTGAGTACTTGTAAACCGGCTTCACTCACCGGGAGTCTATTCTGGGCTAATAAGATTTCTATGTCTTTTTTATCTTTTGAGAAGAATTTCCAGACAAGAGAGTTGAGGCCTGACTGGCTGGCTGAATGAGCTTTCTCGACCTGGGTTTTTCTGAATAATAAATCACGGGCAGGAATGCTTTGTTCTATCCCGTCCTGAACAAACAGTTGTGCTAATTCAGCATAGATTTTTTCTAAATCAACCTGTTGATTACTTATAAATTTCTTCTCCTGAACAATAGACGTAAAAATTTTACCGACTTGCGCATTTTCAAAATATCGAATGAAGTCTTGTACGATATTTTCATCAAACTGATTCAATTCGATAATAGAAAATAACTGACCGTTCTTTTCCTGAAAAGCAACGACAGCTTCAATAGTATCTATAATTTTTGCGAGGTCAGTAAAAGTTCTTTTACTGAATGAATTGCGTAGTTGCCAGAAATCATATGCTGCTCCGATGCGTAGTTTAGCTTCATATTGGAGATAGCGACTTAATCGACCTTCAAAATCAGCTAGTTCTTGAAAAGGGAACGAACGATATAAGTCTTGTAAGTCTATGGAAGGTTTATTCAGACTACTACTCAGATATAATTCTTTTACTGATATGCCACAAATAGTTTCATCAAAAAGCGCATTTTTCAGGCTTTGCAATTCTTCTGAAATTTTATCAATTCTACGACTGATTTGTGTGAAATTCCGCTCCAGGAAAATAGCATCCAGACCTTTGTTCTTCTTCTGGAAATCTTCAATCCGTTCTATCTGTCCGGCAATTTTTTCAAAAAGCGCTTTTCTATCATTTTTGAAATCATGAATCAAAGCTACGAAATCAGTCATAGCCACTTTTTGCAGACGTTGGTAAACAGTATCCAAAGCTACACGTTTTTGGCAAACCACCAATACCTTTTTCCCTCGCGCCGTAAAGTCTGCAATCAGGTTGGCAATCATCTGTGATTTACCTGTACCCGGAGGGCCTTGTACCACGATGGAGTAACCTTCTTTTACTTGTTTGATGGCATCTTCCTGAGAGGCATCAATCGCAAATGGCAGGAAAGCTGTTTCTTCTTTAAATACGGGTCTGGGGTTTGGTGGTGAAGAGTGCTGAAATAACTCTTCAAAGGTATCTAATTCATAGTGCCCTTCTTCGGCATTTTTAATCAACTCTTCATAATCCGGCACTAAATAAGAACCTGCTTGAGGGAAGATTCCGAGTACCGCTTGCGGATACAATTTTAACTCACCATTGCGCTCGCTAGTATCCAGTTCAGATTTTGTCAGTTTTTCAAAGTCAATCAGTTGATTCTGAAATAGCTCCTGATTAAAATTAACCTCAACCGGGCTATCTTTCAGTAATTCATAGAGTTGCGTCCGGAAAGCCAGACTATCTTTATCAAAATCTTCAAATGATTTCTCCAACCATTCGTCAGGTAATTTTATCTGATTGAAATAAGAATAAGCCAGCAAAAAGCTTCTATTCAAACTCACAGGCTCGTCTCTTTGCTCTAAAATCCACTTTTTACCATTGGTTTTTAGTGTAGCCGGAAAGAAAAGTAATGGACAACGAACAGTAGTACCATCAGACAATTTGCCTTTTACAAATGGATACGCCACATATAAATCTTTAGCCCCACGTTCTTCTTCAATAAAACTCTCAGTTCTCGCCAGTTTGCGGAGTCTTTGGCTTACTTCGTTTACTTTATCATACCGACTATCCTGTACATCACATAGTAAAATCTGGTTTTTCTGACTGATTAACTGATGGATATAGTCGAAAGAGGGTTTGCTATCTAAAAAATTCAGACTATGTAAATCAAGAAATTGTTCCTGAGGTAAATTTAATAGCAAAAGCGACCTGTTACGCGAAGTAAGGTTGGTCAGCCGACGAAGGTATGTTTTGAGTAGTTTTTGCAATTTATTTCTTAATACCGAGTATTTCTTCTATATTTTTTTTGCCTTCTCTGAAACGAGTTTTGTGGTGTTTATAGTATTCTCCTTAGTCGTAACCTTCATAACTCAAAATCCATCTCTGTCCTCTTTCAAAAAGGTGCCCACCATATCGGTCACCTTTTCAGATTCCGTTTACTTGCTGGTACTTAGAACTCATCGTTATTGTCGCTTAAAAAGGCGCCCACCGTATTGGTTACCCTTTCTGGTTCCATTTTCATTAACTTACTTTTTCTTGGGAGACTCCCAGTCTCCTCTCTGACAATAGCTGTTATGTGGACGACCAGTTGCGGACGGCTAGTTGTAGATTGTAATCCAAGACTAGGCGTCCCCCTAAATTTCCGACTTAGAATTGTGTTTTCAAAGTGTTTTAGGAGGTTTTTGCTATAATCAAACTGTTATGTTATTCTCCGCCAACCATTCATCAACGTTTAACACACCTTAACATTTTCTGTTTGCATTAAATTATTTATTTCAGTTAATTCGTTATAACAAAATTAAAAACGACAGAGTAGGTATAGGCTACAAAACTTATGCTAATTTTGGCGTTTCTTTGTATGTATATCATTCCTTATTACACCTCAAAATTATGTTAAAAACCTACCGACAATTTCCAATCAGGCAGATTGCTATTACTTTGCTTGTGGGACTTTTCTTGTTTGGCGGCGATATTTTTGCCCAGAAAAAAGAAAAGAAGAAAAGAAAGAAAAAAGGCGACGCTACAGCTATGGCTGAAAAACCGGTTATTCCAGACCCGGTAAGAGTGACTTCAGTAGAAGGAATCACAGAGTATACTTTGGCCAATGGCTTGAAGGTCTTGATGTTCCCAGACCCATCAAAACAAACCATTACTGTAAACATTACCTATCTGGTAGGTTCACGCCACGAAGGCTATGGCGAAACAGGGATGGCTCACTTGCTGGAACACATGGTATTTAAAGGCTCAACCAAGCATACCAATATTCCGCAAGAGCTGACAGACCACGGCGCTCGTCCGAACGGTACTACCTGGCTTGATCGCACGAACTATTTCGAGACTTTCTCGGCAACCGAAGAAAACCTGAAATGGGCTTTGGACCTGGAGTCTGACCGTATGGTGAATTCATTTATTAAAAAAAAATTTTTAGACAACTATTTTTCGGTCTAAATAAATTATTTTTAATGGGGTGAAAACGACCCTGAAAGCGTATTGAGTGAAAGAGTTATCTCGACTTCTTATCTGTGGCATAACTATGGAAACTCTACTATCGGTTCACGTGAAGATATTGAACGAGTGCCTATTGATAATCTACAGGCATTTTATAGAAAATATTATCAACCTGATAACGCGGTATTATTAGTTGCAGGAAAGATTGATGAAGCCAAGACTATTAAAATGGTAAATGAATATTTTGGCTATATCCCTCGTCCGACACGTGTCTTGCAACCAACTTATACGGTTGAACCTGTGCAGGATGGCGAGCGCTCGGTGACATTACGTCGCGTAGGAGATGTGCAAGCCATTGGTGTGGCCTATCATATCTGTGGTAATGCTCACCCTGACTATCCTGCCTTAGATGTTCTGCAAGGCATCCTGACAAGCGAACCAGCAGGTAAAATTTATAAAGCCTTGGTAGAAACCAAAAAAGCATCAGGTCAATATGCCTATTCATTTACGAATAAAGACCCGACATTCCTGTATTTTAATGCTTCGGTCTTAAAAGATAAAGATCTGGAAGACGCGAAAAAGACCATGTTAGCCACTTTAGACGCTGTTCCGACAATGGAGATTACTAAGGAAGATGTGGATCGTGCTAAAAACGAAATAATTAAAGGACTTGAACTGACTTTGCGTAATACTGAAAGAACGGGTCTGCAATTAAGCGAATACATTGGAGCAGGAGACTGGCGTTTGGTTTATATCTATCGTGATGCGGTAGAAAAAATAACACCTGCCGATGTAGCACGTGTAGCGAAATTCTACTTCAAGCCATCGAACCGTACGATTGGTTTATTCATCCCTGAAGAGACTCCTGACCGTGTAAAAGTACCGGAAGCACCGAACGTAGATGATTTAGTGAAAAACTACAAAGGTCGCGCAGTGGTTGCACAAGGAGAGGCATTTGACCCATCTCCGTCTAATATTGAAAACCGTACCACACGTGGACAAGAGCCTAATGGCCTTGAATATGCTTTATTACAAAAATCGACACGTGGTAATACCGTAAGAGCCAATATTACCTTAAGAATCGGTGATGAACAAAGCCTACAAAACAAACAAACAATTTCGTCATTCGCTGCTTCATTATTGAACAAGGGTACAAAGAACCTGACACGTCAGCAA
>CBIHRH010000126.1:0-9933 GCA_966212365.1 uncultured Emticicia sp.
AGCACGTTGGTGTTTTGGGTATAAATAAGCAGATAAGAAAATGAGTGTTGATACAACGGAAATAATATTGGTGAATGAGTTGGATGAGGAAGTAGGTATCGGAGAGAAACTTTGGGTACATCAGCAGGGCTTATTACACAGAGCTTTTTCGGTTTTAATATTTAATGATAATAACGAGTTATTGATTCATCAAAGAGTTTTTGATAAATACCATTCCGGAGGGCTTTGGACGAATACCTGTTGCGGGCATCCCAATGTAGATGAAGATATAAAAGTAGCAGCCGAACGCCGACTGGGTGAAGAAATGGGCTTTACCTGCGATTTAGATTTTCTATATAAGTTTCATTACAAAACTCCTTTTGACAACCAGTTGACCGAAAACGAGATAGACCATGTGTTTACAGGTGTTTATAACGATACTTTCGATGTAAATCCGGCTGAGGTTCTGGATTATAAATGGGTTATGGTAGCTGATATTGTAGAAGAGGTAGCTAACAACCCACAGGATTATACTTTCTGGTTTAAGAAGATTCTGAAAAGCGAAGCCTTTCAGGAGTTTGTAGCAGCTAAACCTGTTTTATCTTAAAAACCTACTCATACATAAACATTATCTTCTATGGAAAAACGAGTAATCGGCATTGGAGGTATCTTCTTTAAATCGGAAGATAACGCTGCCTTAAAAGACTGGTATAATAAGCATTTAGGGATTCAATCAGAATCGTGGGGAGCTGTATTTGAATGGAGAAGAAAGGATAACCCGGACGATTTAACCTCTACTGCATGGAGCATTTTCAAGAAAGAAACCAAATATCTTGAGCCAAGCAAGAAAGACTTTATGGTCAATTATCAGGTAGAAAATCTTACTGAATTAATGCCTTTACTCAAAGAAGAAGGTATTACCGTTGTTGGAGATATTGAGGAATCAGAATTTGGCAAATTCGCCTGGATACTTGACCCTGAAGGCAATAAAATAGAATTGTGGGAGCCACCAAAGGGCAGTTAATATATACAAAATAATCGTTTCAAAGAGAATTAAGATTAATTTGAAGGGATTCTCATCCTTTCAATAATTATTGTATTTTTGTGCTTCTCTTATCAAAAAAAGCATGAAGAAAAGTCTGTTAGTTATTTGTTTGTTGCTGATTACATCAGTAGTATTTGCTCAGAAAAAATCTAAGAAAGATTACCTTATTACTTTAAAAACTACATACGGAACCATGCGAATGGTTTTGTTTGATGATACCCCCTTACACAAAGCTAACTTTATTAAATTAGTCGATAAGAAATTTTTCGATAGCCTGTTGTTCCATCGTGTCATTGAAGGGTTTATGATTCAGGGTGGAGACCCGACCTCAAAAAATGCCAAGCCTGGCGATAGATTGGGTAGTGGTGGCGGAGATTTAGAACGTATCCCTTTTGAGTTTAAGTCTAATCACGTACACAAAAAAGGAGCCTTAGCCGCAGCCCGTGATGGTAACCCTGAAAAAAAATCGAGTGCTTGTCAGTTTTATATTGTGCAGGGTAAAAAAATGAGCGATGAGGAAATAAGCATGATTGCCAATCGCAATCAGATGAATTATACCAACGAACAACGCGCCGATTATATCGGGATGGGCGGTACACCAAGATTAGATAATAATTATACCGTTTTTGGCGAGGTTATTGATAATTTAGATGTGATAGATACCATAGCCAAACAACCAAGAGATGAAGCCGACCGCCCACTGAAAGATGTTAAAATGGCTATGACTGTGAAGAAGATGAAAAAGAAGAAGATAACGAAATTGTATGGTTATAAATATCTGTGATATGGATTGTATAGATTCGAGAAATGATTGTTCTTTTAAGATTTGATAAAGGCGTTTTGGCAGAATAAAAGACCCAAAGGTGCCTCGGTGTAGAGACAGGGCATTACCCTGTCTCTACCAATCATCCCATCTCAAGAACTATCAATACTAGAATACATCAAAACAAAATTCAGCTTTCTATAATAATCAGTATAAACAACTTTAAGTGATAAATACTTTGCGTATGAAAAAGATATTAATTACAGGCTCTAATGGTTTGTTAGGACAAAAACTGGTAGAATTACTTATCAAAACCACTAGTCATGAAGTAATAGCCACTGCAAGAGGCGAAAACCGTCTGCCATTCAAAGATGGATACGCTTATACTGCCATGGATATTACCGACAAAGCTCAGGTGCAAGAGGTAATTGACCGAGTACAACCTACTGTAATTATTCATACAGCGGCCATGACAAACGTCGATCAGTGCGAAACCTCCAAAGACGATTGCTGGAAACAGAATGTAAATGCGGTAGAATATCTGGTGGAAGCCGCCGAAAGAAATAATAGCTTCTTGCTACACGTCTCTACTGACTTTATTTTCGATGGTAAAAATGGCCCTTACAAAGAAGACGCTGAGGCCAACCCGCTTAGCTTTTATGGGTGGAGTAAATATGCAGCAGAAAAGATAGTAATCAATAGTAATATCCGTTGGAGCATTGCCCGTACCGTGCTTGTCTATGGCATTGCACATGACATGAGCCGCACGAATATTATCTTATGGGTGAAGAAATCGTTGGAAGACGGTAAGAATATAAAAGTAGTTACCGACCAGTGGCGTACGCCTACGTTAGCAGAAGACTTGGCTAAAGGCTGTGCTTTGATTGCTGAGCAAGAAGCAGAAGGCATTTTCAATATTTCAGGCAAAGACTTCCTGACACCTTATGAAATGGCTATTATGACAGCCGATTATTTCGGTCTGGATAAATCACTTATATCAAAAGCAGATTCTACTACATTTACCCAACCAGCTAAACGTCCGGCACGGACAGGCTTTGATTTAACAAAATCTCGTGAGGTATTAGGCTACGACCCTGTAAGTTTTACCGAAGGCATTGGTATTTTAGCCGAGCAGATAAGTGTGAATGCCTGATTATAGGTAGAATTTTTTCCAACGGATATATTCTTCCACTACATCGCTTACCATATAGCGGATAGGCTTGCCTGCTTTGATACTATTGCGGATAAAGGTTGCTGAAATGTCTAGTAAAGGTGCTTCAATAAATTTGACTTTCGGGTGATTCTTAAAGTTATGGTCAGGGGTATTTGGTCTTGGATACACATATAGTTCGTAATACTCAAGTATCTTATCGTAGTTCTTCCAGTTCTCAAACTGCACGAGATTATCTTCTCCCATTATCAATTTGAATTCATGTGTAGGATAGCGTTCAGTCAATTTAGCAAGCGTATCAATAGTATAGCTGGGTTTGGGCATCGAAAATTCTATATCGCTTGCCTTGAGCCGATAATTATCTGAAATGGCTTTCTCTACCATAGTCAGTCGGTCAAATTCATGCAAAAGGCCCTTATTCTTTTTGAAAGGATTCTGCGGCGAAACAATAAACCATACCTGCTCCAGATCGGTAGTATATGCCATTGTATTGGCAATAATCAAATGCCCAACATGAATAGGATTAAACGAGCCAAAAAATAAACCAATCTTCATTACGCGTCCTGTTTTCTTAAAAACACAAATATACTAAAAACGGCAGCCATTCTTCTCATAGAACGACTGCCGTTTAATGCTATTAAATAATTGCCACAATGTACACTATTTACACAATGTTGCACTATTATTTTATTGTGAAACATTGACTAGGCGTCCCCGTGCTCTTTGTGTACATCGTGGCAAAATCATTTTATGTAATTACACCGTCACCCAAGCTTGTTTGCGGTGGCTTTCGATAATTCTTTCACAAATCAACAATTCACGTAAACCATCAGCGAATGTAGGATAAGTCGGATTTTCCGGTTGTTTGCCTTCTGCTACGGCTGCATATACTTCTTTGAATAATTGTTTAGAAGTATCAGGGAAACCTTCGTTATGCCCACCAGGGAAGCTGATTAAGCTTGTTGCTTCACGATAAACTAACGATGGGTCTTTCATCAATACCTGATTGGCGCCATCACGTTTACCAATCCACATTTCGTTTGGTCTTTCAGAACACCACTCGAAATTAGCTTTAGAACCTGAAATCTCGATATTCAAACGGTTTTTACGACCTGCCGAAACCTGACTAACCGTTACACTACCTTTGTTACCATTATCAAAACGCAACAATACGTTGGCGTGGTCTTCAGTATTAATAGGCACTTCCTGATAATCAGAAGCTTGTAACATTTTGCCTGAATAGGTTTCAATGGCTTTCAATGGTTTCAAACGAGTTTTATGAACCGTCGAGAAATCGGCCATTACTTCAGTGATTTTCAAGCCTGTGATATATTCGGTCACATCTAATAAGTGTGAACCAATATCAGCAATCGCTCTTGAATCACCAGATTTATCCGGCTCTAAACGCCAGTTATAATCAGTCTGGTAGAAAAGCCAGTCTTGCAGATATGAACCTAAAATTGAGTAGATTTCCCCTAAGTCGCCTTTTTCACGCATAGTTTTCATCTGGCGTACTAAAGGATAATATCTTAAGTTGAAATGTACGGCATTTACTAAACCTGTTTCAGCCGCTATCTTTACCAGCTCTTCTGCTTCTTCAATTTTAGTTGCTAAAGGTTTTTCACAAACTACGTGTTTACCTGCTAATAAAGCTGCTTTTGATTGCGAATAATGCAGGAAGTTAGGCGTACAAACGTGGATACACTCAATGTCTTCCTGTTTTAACAGATCGTCAAAAATATAAGCTCGTTCGATACCCAAACCGGCAGCCTTTTCGGTCGCCAAATCAATATTAGCCTCGCATAGAGCGGCTACTTCAATGTTTGGTAAGCGGCGTAAAGCTTCAATATGAGCTGGCCCGATAAAACCCGTTCCTACAACGGCAACTTTAATTTTTTTCATAGTTGAATAAAAAACCCCTAACCCCTGAAGGGGAATTTTTTAGTTAAATAATACCCCCCTTTAGGGGTAGGGGGCGTCGTTAGTTAAAACTACTTATCGCGTATTTTTCAGTATTACAATAAATCAGACTGTACAAATAAAAACCCTCTTTCGATGTGCCATAGCGTCTTAGAATCTGCAAAATCGGCGATTTTGCCTTGGTTTTCAGCAAACCGGCAATTTCTTTCGTGGCAGCGATAGCCCTTACCTCTTGTTGCATACTATTGACATCTATCTGGTAACGCATAAAAAGCGTACGGAACAGCGAGCCATCAATCAAAGGCTCGTCTGTTAATGCTGAAAGGCTTTCGTTTGGAATGTAAGTTTCCTCAAGTATCACCGGAAATTCTTCTACCGACCGGAGACGCTTCAAAAATACAAATTCTGTATGAAACTCCTGATGAAGTAAATGTTTAAAAATAGGTTCGGTAATGGTTTGAGATACCGGCCCTTCCAGGATAGAAGTTGTACCATGTCGGTCACTGGCCCCAACTACCTCTGTCCACCCTTTTAGCGAAAGTAAGCCTAATGACTTACGGATAGATGCTACTATACTCCCTTTGCCATGCTGGCGGGTAATATAACCCTCTTTTACCAGCTCATTCAATGCCTGACGTACAGTCATGCGCGTGGCGCTGAATTCTGCACAAAGGTCGTTTTCTGAGGGGAGCAAACCGCCCTCTATATATTGCCCTGAGGTAATTTTCTCCTTTAAATGAGCCTGGATTTGCCGATAAAGCGGTATCTTCATAATATTACCCTTGAGCTAGAGAGAGTAAAAGATGCAAAAATAACAGGCTTTTGGATATCTGCACTATTCTGCTCTTCTATTTATCAAAAAAGGCACTCAGGATCCCCGAATGCCTTTCCAAGACGAAAATACTTTAACCTATGATGAATACCCCGACGGGCGGGGAACTCAAAATCTTTATATACTTCTAACCGAAGCTTAATAAATATATTTATATATTATAATAGTCTTACCTAAGAATACCATACAAAAAAAGAGAAAAAACGTTGTATAGGCAAATATTTGTGCGGTTTTTTTTGAGATAGATAACTTTGCATTAAGTATTGGTCAAAAAAGTATTAGAAATATTAAAAATTTCATACTCGGTATTATATTTTTCCTATTTGAACAAAAAAGAGTAAAGCAATAAGAATTCTAATTTTTGAGGGTTTCGATTTAATTTTATGGGAAAAATTAAAAAAATATGGTTTTTTTTCTCAAAACTTCAAAAAAAACTATCTTTGCTACACTTTCCTAAAACTTGATGTCCTATGCTTTATTATCTCTTTACTTACCTTGACAAAACCTTTAATTTCCCGGGTGCTGGGGTTTTTCAATACATTACTTTTCGCGCCATGGGGGCTATTGTTTTCTCGCTTTTAATCGCAGCTATTTACGGTAGCAGGCTTATTAACTATCTAAGAAAATTACAAATTGGCGAGACTATACGTGACCTGGGCTTACAAGGTCAGATGCAAAAAAAGGGTACTCCAACTATGGGGGGCTTTATCATTCTGGCTTCATTGCTGATTCCGGTTTTGTTATTTGCCAAACTGGATAATGTTTATATCGTTTTGCTGATTATTGCAACTGTCTGGACTTGTGGTATCGGTTTTGCCGACGATTATATTAAGGTTTTCAAGAAAGATAAAGAAGGCTTAAAAGGCCGCTTTAAGATAGTAGGGCAGGTGGGCTTAGGCTTGATAGTAGGCTTAACTTTGTATTTCAACGATTATGTGAAAATCAGAGTATACGAAAAAGCCAGAATCAGCACCGCAGTAGGAGAAGTACAGAAATATGTGGACACACACTCATTGACTACTACACTTCCATTCTTCAAAAATAATGAAATAGATTATCAGTTACTTGGTAGTTTCCTGCCGGATAGTCTTGCATGGATTCCGTATGTGCTTATCGTTATTTTTATCATTACTGCAGTATCAAATGGTGCTAATATTACCGATGGAATTGATGGGCTTGCAGCAGGCACTTCGGCTATTATCGGGCTTACTCTGGCGATTTTTGCTTATCTGTCAGGCAATAAAGTATTCTCACAATACCTTAATATCATGATGATTCCTAACTCCGGCGAAGTCGTGATTTTCTGTACTGCTTTTGTGGGAGCCTGTATCGGGTTCTTGTGGTACAATGCCTACCCTGCACAGGTATTTATGGGTGATACGGGTAGTTTAATGTTAGGGAGTGTTATCGCTGTATTAGCTTTGGCATTACGCAAAGAATTATTAATACCGGTGATGTGTGGTATATTCCTGGTGGAAAACCTGTCTGTAATTATGCAGGTAAGCTATTTTAAATATCAGAAAAGGAAGAACGGACTAGAATATGCCCAGAAGAACCGACTATTCCTGATGTCGCCATTACATCACCATTTTCAGAAAAAAGGTTACCACGAAGCAAAAATTGTTACGCGCTTCTGGGTTATAGGTATTGTTTTAGCAGTAGCTTGTCTGGTAACCTTAAAATTGAGATAAGAGGTTATTTAAGAATCTCATCCATTTTGGCCTGATATTCTTTGTATTTATCCAAACCCCGATGACGACCTCCCTCTAAAGTTGTGAGAATGTCCTTGGGGTTTTTCTTTAATATCTCTGCCAGTTTCAAACTATGCTCATAAGGGATAATCTGATCGTCTGTACCATGAAAAATATAAATAGGGCATTTTACCTTGGTTATCCATTCATAGGTAGGTATCTGAAATTCGCAAGCCTTACTATATGGAAAAAGCGGCGCGTGGCTCCAGGCTACATCTGGAATACAGGTATAAGGGGCCTCTAATATTAACATCTTTGCCTCATTATCCATTGCCAGTTTTGTGGCTACACCTGTGCCTAATGAACGGCCATAGATAATTATATTTCTTGGCGGATACCGTCTTTGAATATCTTTCAATACCGTTTGTGCATCACTCAAAAGATTTTTTTCATCTAATCTACCATTACTTTTACCAAAACCTCTGTAATCGTACATGATTACATCATATCCACGAGAAGTAAATTCTTTGGCATATTTGCCCCAGGTTTTTATATTACGAGAATTACCGTGCAGATACATGACTACACCTTTCTTAGTAGTATCTTTGGTTAAGAACATCAAGGCATTAAGATTGATTTTCGGTTCGGGTTCTACGTAAAATTCCTGTGCATCGGGAAACTCAAATGCGTAGCCTCTTTCTAAAGTATCAGGGTGAAGTAGAATAAAACGCTGGAAGAGTACGGCTAACCCGAAAACGGAAGCATAAATAATAAGGGCAATTGTAATAATTTTCTTAACCACTGTTTCTTTTGTTATTTGCGGAAATTGTTCCGGGTAGGTTTAAAAGTATTTCAGAATACAAAGCTATTCGATTCGGAATTGTTTGTCAAAAATTAAATCAAATCTATCTAATAAAATATCTTCGAGGTGCTTGTGGTACTCGGGGAAAGAAGGAAGATTATTATGCCCTCCCCCATAGATAGGCACTAACCGGGTATGTTGCGGAGCCAATTTTGCTAGTGCTACACTTGAACGAAAAGGAATCAGGAAATCTTTTGTACCATGAATGATATAAACAGGACATTTCACAAATTTAATGTACTCGTCGGTACGTATAGAAAACCTGAGAATCATAGAAACAGGCAGGAAAGGTAGAAACCTACTGGTGAGCTGTGAGAAACTATAGTATGGAGCATCCAGAATCAGCATTTTAGGATTGTTACGAGAAGCCAGTTTACATGCAAAACCTGAACCCAGAGAACGTCCATAAATAACAATATGCTTTTCAAGATAGCCCTTCTTCAACATTTGGTTATAGACCACCTGCGAATCTTCATACATCATATCTTCATGGCGTTTGCCTGTGCTCTTGCCAAAACCCCGATAATCAATCATCAACACATCATAATCATGAGCAAAAAAATCTTTGGCATATTTCGCCCAACCTTTAATGCTTCTGGTATTACCATGAAAATAAATGACCAGACCCCGTGTAGTTTCGCCTACATCATAAAACAACAAACCATTGATACGAGCGCCATCGGGCATATCAAAGAATAGCTCTTCAAAATGGTCGTCATATCTGAATTTAAAATCGGGGGCAAGTTTTTCAGGTTTAAATATGAAGTATTCCTGTACCTTATAAGCAATGATACAGATTGCTACATATATAACAACAACTAATATAATAATTTGAGTAACTGTCATGAGTCCAACATCAGGGTTGATTTTCATTAAAACCAGAATGCCCGATAAGGCATTGGTTTTCAGCTACTAACATACATAGTTTTTATGAATTATCAGAAATTCAGTCTTTAAGAATCAGCTGTTTTTTTATTGAATCTTTCTTCTGGCGGAAGTACCAGTGAATCTTTTCTCATGATGGCATGTCCCAGATCATTTGCTTTATTATATTGTGTAGAGGCTTCATAATGGTCTACCAGTTCATACAAAATCTCTCTCAGCATTTCCAGTTTAGTAGTACCCAGTATTTCTTTGAATTTTTCATTTACATACTCCATACATCTTTTCCAGTCTACCATTGCTTGTACCCCTTTAGCAGAGTGGCGCACAATTAAGGCACGAGCATCAGTATGGTCTTTTTCTACGGTTACGTAACCTTCATTTTGTAGTTCTTTTATGAGTTTACTCATGGCCTGTTTCGTTACACAGGCTCTATTAGATAGATTATTGATATTAGTTCCTTCCAAATCTATATGTAAGAGGGCTACTGCATGTCCTATTCTGAAGTTTTTGTAACCGATACCTTCCAAATATTCACTTGCAATCTCGCTCATAAAGCGATAAGTTTTGCTCAACAGCTTGCCGAAAAGCCTTCCCTTAGTAGCCTTAAAAATGACTACTTCATTTAATATATCCTCGTTCATTGTGTTTGTTAAGATTCAATGCACTGATAATCAATGCATTGCAAAAATAATAAATTCTCTCCATTTCCACTTTCGAATACAAAACTAAATAGAAAAAATAAATTAGTCAATATGCTTGACTAATTTAGTAAACTTGGTTTACCT
>CBIHRH010000127.1:0-9920 GCA_966212365.1 uncultured Emticicia sp.
GGCAACACTCAAGGCTACTCCGGCATTGGCTAATACCACGTTGGTTTGTGCTTTGGTACCTTTATTCTCTAAAATATTTATTAGAATATTAGCCGAATCTTCAAGGGTATTCCCCCCATGCAAGTCTGATTGCTCGGTTAAATCAAAACTGAAATGTGAAGGCGAGTGAACAAATACACCATGACGAGTGCCTATATTAAAATCATTGGTAAACGAAATTTCATCATAACCTCCTAAATCATGGATGATACCGAATTGTGCTGCTGAACGATTGAATAGCTGGGTATATAAATCAAATACTTTCATATCATATACGCCCGTCAACTGTTTTTGCACTTTAGCAGGATTCAATAATGGCCCTAACATATTGAAAAAGGTCTTCATTGCTAATTCCTTGCGAATAGGGCCAACGAATCTCATAGCCGGATGAAACAAAGGTGCATGCAGATAGCAGATACCTGCTGTTTCAATTTTATGCTTCAAGAAATCGGTATCATTGGTGAATTTTACGCCTAAATACTCCAGAACAGTACTTGAACCTACAGCAGAAGACACTCCATGATTGCCATGCTTGGCAATGGCTTGTCCTGCTCCAGCTACTACGAAAGCTGAAGTGGTAGATATATTGAAAGTATCTTTACCATCGCCGCCCGTGCCGCATACGTCCATCGGGTCAAAATCAGATAGGTCAATGGGTACTGCTAATTCTAGCATAGCTTGTTGGAAGCCCTCTAATTCTTCTACCGTAACGCCACGCATCTGTATGCCCATCAAGAAAGCGGCAATCTGTGAATTATTGATTTCCCCTCGACCGATTTTCAATAAGGCTTCCTTAGCTTCTTCGCTAGGTAGTGTTTGGTTATGCAATAAAATCTGCAAATACTGTTTCATTGGAATATCTTTAAACGAATTAATTCTTTAACCAGTTTTCAACCATTTTCACACCGTGCTGTGTCAGGTAAGCTTCCGGATGGAATTGTACGCCTCTCACATCATATCTGGTATGAGCTTCTGCCATCACAAAGCCTTTTTCGTCTATGGCTGTCACTTTTAGTTCTTCAGGCATAGTTTCGGGTACAACCGTCCACGAGTGGTAGCGGCATACTTCTATTTTTTCAGGTACACCCTGAAAGAGTTTTTCATTGGTATCGGTGATGATACAAGAGGTTGTAACCCCATGCAACACATCCCCCATATTATGCAACTTGGCGCCAAAAGCCTCACCAATTGCTTGATGCCCTAGACATACCCCAAAAATACTTTTCTTTGGTGCGTATTCTTTAATTACGTCAAGCATAATTCCTGCCTCTTCCGGGATACCCGGTCCTGGTGAAAGCAGAATTTTATCATACTGGGCAACGTCTTCTAAAGCTATTTTATCATTTCTGAATACATCTACGTTTCCACCCAGGTCTTTTAGAATATAGACCAGGTTATAAACGAATGAATCATAATTATCAAGAACCAGAATTTTCATTTTTAGTATTTTTATTGAAATTGTTATATCAATTTTTTCTATGCTTTCTTCATTCTCCATAACCGCGAACGGGACGTTCGCGCCACAAGTTAGATTTCACTTGCCATTTCTATGGCTTTTCTTAGGGCAGCTAGTTTCAGATGTATTTCTTTCATTTCTAATTCAACATCTGATTTGGCTACTACGCCCATGCCTGCCTGATAGAACAATGTATTGTTTTTGCTCAGGAATGTGCGAATGGCAATGGCATGATTAAAGTTGCCTTTGAAATCCATGAAACCGATGGCACCGCCGTAAATGCTACGATTGGTTGGCTCAAAACGGTTAATGATGGTCATGGCATTATGCTTGGGCGCGCCTGAAAGCGTGCCTGCCGGGAAAGTATCTGCTACCAATTGTAGTGGATTAGTCCCTTTGTGCATTTTTCCGGTTACTTTTGAAACCAGATGAATGACGTGGCTATAGAACTGTACTTCTTTGAATATATCTACTTTAACCGAATCTGAACTTCTGGATAAGTCATTGCGGGCTAAATCTACCAGCATTACGTGTTCTGCTGATTCTTTTGGGTCTGCATGTAATTGGCGGGCTAGTTCTGCATCGCTTTCATCGTCACCTGTGCGTCTGAAAGTACCTGCAATCGGGTGAATTTCGGCCTGACCATCTTTGATATAAATCTGTTTTTCCGGAGAGCTTCCGAAAATATGATAATCGCCACCATCGAAATAGAATAAATAAGGAGAAGGGTTAATAGAACGAAGTGCGCGGTAAACATTGAAATCATCACCCTCGAATGTTCTTGAAAAACGTCTTGAAGGAACTATCTGGAAAACATCCCCTCTTAAACAATGACCAATACATTTATTGATGATGTCGCGCATATCATCGTCATTGATATTAGTAGTTTCCTCCGTATCTGCCTTGAATTTCGATGTAGTGACTTTCGGGTTTTTTACAAAAAACTCTAAAGTCTCCAAGCCGTCTTTGGCAGGTTGTGGTTCTTGTCCGTCTCTGGTATAAGTATGCTCAAAAATGTATAATTCGTCTTTGAAATGATTGATGGCAATCACATAACGATAAACACGATAAAGGATTTGTGGAATAGTAGTTTCAGCACTTTTTTCCTGAATTTCTATGTCTTCAAAATACTCAACAGAATCGTAGGTAATATGTCCAAACAAACCATTGGTAATAAAATTGAAATCGCTCTTAGGCATTTCGAATTGAGCAGCGAAACTTTGTAAAACACCTACTGCTTCTTTACGATGGGCTAGTGGGAACTGGTTTTTAGAGCCATCAGGAAATTTCTGTGTAACAACGTCATTATCCAGAACAAAACTGGCTACTTCGTCGCAGGCAATATAGCTGAAACTATTGTGCATAGCGTGGTAATCGGCACTTTCGAGAATAACCGAATGCGGATAATGATTACGGATTCTTTGAAAAATCCCGACTGGAGTAAGCATATCGGCCAATAAACGTTTGTAACGGGTTGTTATACCAAACTTTTGCATTTCTATCAGAGGTTTGTGCTAATATTTTTATTAATCAGTTTCAATGCTTGAATAAATTCTGACTGCCTTTCAGGCGAAATAATCACAGAATCAAATTTGTCATAATAAATCTCAATTCTATCTCTTACTGATAAAGCCGGAGAACTAATCGGATTATTGGTTTTTTCTATTTTTCTAATCTTTTTTATGTCAACTTCCTGCTTAAACAGAAATCCACATACAATTTTTAAAGTGGTTCCCTCAATCTGATAATAAGTTCTGAACAGGAAACTCAAAATTAAAGCTGTTGCCACTAACAGAATTACTACCCCTATCCAAAGCTCTTGCATCACAGGCATTCCCAACAATACCATGAGAAAACATAGTAGCGGAACAAAGAGCCAATAGCTTATTTTTGAGTTGAATCGTTGATACATGGCACAAAAAAAGCGGCTCACAGGATGAACTGTAAGCCGCTGAATATATTTTGATTTCTCAATACATAGCTATGCTGTTCATCCTTTTTTGGAAGAACGCCACCACCAGATGTTAGCTATGATATTGTGTTGAGTCATTGTCTATGTTTAAAATCTTGTTACAAAAGTATTGAGTAATTTTTTAAAACAAAATTTTTTGAGATTTTTTTTATTTGGTGTATTAATAACGAAATCACACCTATCGAAAGGTAAGTCTTACTTATACGTGTCAATAATCCCACCTGTCTGAAACGATACCTCTTTTACCAGACTGGCTGCATTGAAATACAATAGCATCGAACGAGCATTAGTGGGATTCTGAATATGTTCGCATTGCGGGCCTTTTTCAAGAAAGTATACAAATACCTTCTCATTCCTTCTGCTCAGAATCTGATAATCATATCGACCGAAGTTTTCAATAACCTGGTTCTCGCTTAATCCTAGTATTTTGGGTTTGAGGGCTTTTAAAGGCTCAATCAGTTTTACCCTTTTGTCTTCGCAACCTCCACGGTCAGTCTTAAAGTTCTGTAAATCAAAATTGCCCAAATCGGCTTTTTTCTTCTGGCAGGCAAAGGCACTCATGGCCAAAAGAGTAATCGCTAATATTTTACGCATTGTTTTTAGATTTTTACTTCTACCATTTGTTTACTTAATCGGCTCTTTTCTGCCATGAAACCCATTACATGGCTTTCAATGGAGGCCTCAATGGTTGATGTTAATAATTCAGGTTTATTCTGGGCTACTGCCTGCACAAAGTTACGGGCTAACCCATAATCTCCTCCTGCATGGCCTGATGTCTGACTTTTATATTCGGGCAATTCACTCGCACGCCATTTGGTATTCTGTTTGGTACGGAAATCATACGTCTGAATCTCATCCATATCTCCCCATACTTCCCCATGCGAAAACATCAGGCGGGTTTTGCGGGCTTCAAAAGACGTAAAAGCTTCCATCGCAAAATTAACTGTGATACCCCCTTCAAATTCCATTGAAGTAGTATAATGGTCAGGCTGGTCGTGATTCATTCTATAAACACAACGGCCGTACGGAGAAGTTTTCAACTTCTCTAAAATTTCATCACCTTGTTTGGCCGGATCATCTGTTACATCCAATACTCTTACGCGCAGGCGTTGTTTATGATAGATACTAAGTGCTGAGAAAGGGCATTCCTTTTCTACTTTACAGCCGTCTGTACAACGTTCGGTACTTCCCTCTGGTGCATTTTCTTTTCTGAACCAACTCAAAGAACCATAAGCAGCAACATTTTTACAAGGCTTGCCGATAATCCAACGGAGTATATCTAAATCATGACAGGATTTTGCCAGAATAATCGGGTTAGTATCTTTGGTTACATGCCAGTTGCCACGCACATACGAGTGTGCCATGTGCTGGTACTCGATACCCTCCAGATGATTGACACTGATTAATTGTCCGAATTGCCCGCTCTGAGCGATTTCTTTCAGTTTTCTGAAATACGGAGTATAGCGTAATACATGGCAAACGGCTATAATCCTTTTGGTCTTTTTAGCCATTGCCAAAATATCAAGACATTCCTGATACGAAGGCGAAATAGGTTTTTCGAGTAATACATGATAACCCATTTCCAGGGCTTTCATGGCCGGGGCATAATGCAAATCATCAGGTGTTGAGATAATAATGGCATCAGCAAATTTCGGGACTTTGAAAACATCTTCCCATGTTTTAAAGCGGTTCTTGTCTTCTATATTGTGAGCCGTCGCATATTTATCATTTCTGAACGGAATAGGTTCTGCTACGCCAACGATATCTAATTCGTTCGGAAAAGCTAAGGCAAAACGGCCGTATACATTACCCCGATTACCTGCCCCTAAAACAATAGCTGTGACTGCCTTTTCCAGTGGAACGTATCTATCGTCGTGTGGAATTTCTATGGGTTCGTCATTCGGGTTTTCGGCAAAAGCATCTGAATTTAAAAAGGATAAACCACCGGCAGTTAAGCCGAAAGTCTTCAATATATCTCGTCTTGAAAAACTGTCCATTGTAGGGTAGAATCTTTAAAATTGATTACTTTTGCAAATATAGTATAAACCCAAATACATTAACCGATGCAAGGGAAATTAGCAAAGATAGTACCCACAGCAATGCTCGCAATTATGATTATCGTCACAGCCGCTGTTTTGGTAGCTTATTATACAGGAAATCAGCAATTGGCACTTACAATTCAGAAGATTCAGTTTTATGTAATCGGCGTAGGAGCAATTATAAGTTTGTTTTTGCTGTTTAAGCAACGTCAACAAAACAAAAAAGCTGAATAGACGGGATAGTTTATTCAGCTTCTGTTTTTGAGCAGATTAATTATTCTGCCATTCCCATACTTTCAGTTTTGTAACTTTCGCTCTGCCATCACGGCTGAATAATTGCCAGTTACTGCTATTACTTTCCGGGAAAATAAGACTGGTTACTACAGCTTCCCCATCATTCCCAAATACTTCTATCGACGACTGGTCTACAAAAATCAATAGCCTTACTGTACCTCTGTCAACTTTCATCGGGCTGGCATCCAATGAAGCAAAATTAGGCGCAATTACTTTACCTGAATTGATACGGTTTACATATAATTGTTCGCTATCTTTCTGATAACCTATCAATGTCTCCTGATTGTTTCCCGGACTTTTCATCACTTTCACACCTACTTCTCTGGCATTACCTAATTCAAATTCTACATCTATCATATAAGAAGATGGTTGATTCTGCCACATCATGCCATTATCTTCTTCAATGCCCATTTCTTCCATTTGTACTATTCCACGCCAATTTTTGGCTTTCAATACCTCTTCGGCTGGTTTTTGTATCAATCTTAAACCTTCTGCTGTTCTTTTTAATGAAATCTCTCTCGGAATACTCATTTGTCCTTTCCACGGGAAAGTTGGCAAGGCATCGGTATAATTCCAGCTGGCCATCCAGCCTAACATGCTTTTCTTAGGTGCATTATTGAAAGGGATAGCCGCATAAAAATCTTTTCCATAATCAACATATAACTTGGTATCCGCCTGATTATCGTTGGTAAAGGTTTTTCCATCAAAATTCCCGACAAAGTATTGCATCCCTATAAAGTCCTGATGCGGGCCATTAGATGATAGCATCAATACCCACTTAGTGCCTTGTTCGCCTTCAATTGGTAATTCTATTAATGAGGGGCACTCCCAGATTTTTCTTATATCTCCTTGTTTTCCGAACTCGCTTAGCAATGTCCAATCAGTCAGATTTTTTGAGCCATAGAATTGCGCTTTAAATTCGGTTGGCAATACCACTACCATCACCCATTGCTTGCTTGGTTCGTGCCAGAACATATTCGGGTCACGGAAATCTTTTATCGGTTTTCCAGCAGGAAGCGGAGCAGGGATTATCGGGTTATTCTTATACTTCGTCCAGGTTCGTCCATTATCAGTAGAGTAAGCTAAATGCTGATTCTCTTTCTTTCCATGATAATCGGCTGTATAAATAGCCACCATACTATTCTTCCCAAATCCGCTTGTATTATCTTTATCTACTACTACACCGCCCGAAAAAATCCATACTGAATCTTCCGGAATTGCTACTGGCAGGTGCTCCCAGTTAACTAAATCTTTGCTTACGGCATGCCCCCAGCTCATATGCCCCCATTTATTCTCAAAGGGATTATGCTGGTAGAATATATGCCATTCCCCCTCATGATACACCAGTCCATTAGGGTCATTTGTCCAGTTTTTGGCAGGTGAAAAATGAAAATTAGGTCTCCATTGTTCGGTAGGTGCCTCTTGAGCTCTAACTACGTAGGAGGTGAATAAGCAAAAGGCAAGGATAAGGTTTCTCATAGGATAAAGATTAAGGAAATCTATAGTACAAACATAAAGGAAATTATCAATTCAAGGGGCTTTCCGGTAATTAATTATATTGAAATAGCCTCAATTGAAGATGACTCCTGAATTGCCTTTAAAATTATGTGCGCACGAATTTAGCATTATTTTTGGCTTGTTTGTTTTCCCGGCATTCCTTTGTACCTTTGCGCCGCTATGCAAGAGTTTTTCACAGATTCGGTTCAAAAATTACAAGAATTTAACGATTTATTGGCATCACCCAAAAGAATTGTTATCACTACTCATCAAAACCCAGATGCCGACGCACTTGGTTCATCGCTGGGTTTGGCTTCCTATTTAAAGAAAAAGAATCATGTTGTAACGGTTATTACACCTACCGATTACCCTGAGTTTTTACAATGGATGTCGGGCGAGAAAGAGGTGATTAATTTTGAAAGTGATAAACAAGAACTTGCCAAGCAATCAGTGGCTGATGCTGATGTAATTTTTTGCCTTGATTTTTCGGCCATCAACCGTATCAAGGGCATGGAGGAATACGTGAGTAAAGCATCTGCCAGAAAAGTATTAATAGATCATCATCAACAACCGGAAAGGTTTGCAGATTTCGTTTTCTGGAATGAGAAGGCAGCCGCTACCTGCGAGCTAATTTATCAACTCATCGAAATTCTTGGCGATAAGGCCCTGATTGATATTCCATGTGCCGAATGTTTGTATGCAGGTCTGGTAACTGATACCGGTTCTTTCAGATTCGATAGCACTACCAAAGATTTGCACAGAGTAGCAGGAGAGCTGATAGAAATAGGCGTTGAAACCAATAGTATACACCGGAAAATATTTGACAATAATTCTTTAGAACGTATCCAGTTTTTAGGATTCGCCATCAGTCAGAAATTAGTTTATCTACCTGAGTATCGGGTATCTTATATGACGATTTCTAAAGAAGAATTGGCCAGATATGGCTCTAAAAATGGCGATACTGAGGGCATAGTGAACTACGGGCTCTCGATTAAGGGTGTAGAAATGACAGCCATGCTGGTAGAGAGAGACGATATGATACGTATCTCGTTTCGCTCGGTAAAGGATTTTTCGGTAAGTGAATTTGCCAGAAATCATTTTAATGGTGGCGGACATAAAAATGCAGCGGGCGGTCGTTCTTACGAAAGTCTGGCAAAAACACTTGAAAAATTTCTTAGCTTATTACCGCAATATAAAGAGCAATTATTAAAAAGTGAATAAGTAGATTTTTAAACAGCGAATAAATATCTGATTACGTAATATATTATAACAATAAATTTCATGACAAAATTTTTGAAACCTGCATTAGGTCTTACGGTAGCAACAAGTTTGCTTTTTTCTTGTGGTGATTTTAAAGTAACCCAGGAGGCCGACGGCTCAAAATACCAGATCCACGAATCAGGGGATGGTAAAACAAAAGCAAAAGAAGGAGATATCGTAACTTTTGATTTAGTAATAAAAGCCCCTAACGATACAGTATTTACCAATACTTACAAAAGAAAAGAACCTATCACGATGCCTGTTCAGAAAGGTGCATTCAAAGGTTCTTTCGAAAACTCACTTACACACTTGACAGTAGGCGATAGCGCAACTGTTCTGGTAAGCGCCGATTCATTGTTTATGCGTGTGCAACAACCTTTGCCTCCGGGAGTACCAAAAGGTTCTGATATGAAATTTATTGTAAAAATAAGATCGATTCAGACAATGGCCCAATTCCAGAAGGCACAGGAAGAAAAGAAAAATAATGAGGTGAAATTGATGGAAAATTTTGCCAAGAAAAACTTCCCAAATGCTACTAAAACACAATTTGGCATGTATCGCGTCGTTCTTAAAGAAGGTACCGGTGCAACCATTCCTAATGGAAAAACCGTCAAAGTAGATTATACGGGTAAATTGATGAATGGAACTGTCTTTGATAGTTCTATAGGTAAACAACCACTTGAGTTTCCTTTAGGACAAGGAGCTGTAATACCTGGTTGGGAACAAGCATTAATGTTGATGAAAAAGGGAGAAAAGAGCATTTTCTTTATTCCATCAAACTTAGCTTATGGTGAGCAGGGTAGCGGCCCGATTCCACCGTTCAGCCCATTGATTTTTGAAATGGAAGTTATCGATGTGAAATAAATAATTTAATTGTAATGAAAAAGATAGTACTTGGCTTAGTAGTATGTTGTTCTGTTTTATTGAGTTCTTGTAATGGTTTCCTGGCCAATGATCTGGAAGAAACTGTTGCACTGAATGACCAGCAGATGGTGAATTATATCAACTCCAAAAATCTTACCATGACCAAAGCAGACAATGGTATGTATTACCAGATTACTAAAACTAATCCGTCTGGTCAGGCTGTGAAGTTAGGTTATGAGGTAAAAATACATTATGTAATGTCGTTGCTGGATGGTACAAAAATTGACAGTACTGAAAGATTGAAAAATGCACCTTTATCTGCTATTTTCGGTGGTACTATTGGTTTGCAAGGGGTATTGGATGCGCTTACTGTACTAAAAGAAGGAGAAAGAGGTTTTTTCTTAATACCGTCTTATTTAGCTTACGGTTCTCAGACACAAGGTAAGATTCCTGCCAAATCTGTAATTGCTTTAGATTTGGAAGTAGTAAGATATCGCTC